>JAUWNN010000261.1 GCA_030612625.1 Caldifarciminota bacterium | reverse complement strand
CGGCCCCGCCACCCCTCGTCGGCAATCCCCCACTCGCCGGAAATCGGCAAGGCCGCCAAGGTCTACTTTGCCTGCTATTCTGAGGCGCTTTATGCGTACACTCCGGCCGGTGCGCTTGACTGGGCACGACCGGTGGGCCGGGACGTGAATTCATCACCGGCAGTCGGACACGACGGCAGAATCTACGTTGCCACCACCCGGGGCAGCGATGACTGCAAGCTCTGGGCCTTTGAGCCGAACGGCAATTCACCATGGAGCGTTGACCTGGCCGGCGAGGCTGATTTCGCTTCACCCGCGGTTGGCCCGGATTCCGTCATTTACGTTGGTGCCAGCCGATACCTCTATGCGATTCGGCCCGATGGCACTGTGAAATGGCGTGACAGCCTTTCTGCAATCATTCAATCCTGTCCTGCGGTTGCGAACGACTCAACTCTCTATGTTGTGGCAGGAGCCCGATTCTACTGTGTTTCAACCGACTCTGGTGTGCGCTGGCGCAAGTCAATCGGCGGCTCCAATTTCTCAGCCCCGGCAGTTGACGCCAGGGGCAACATCTATGCCGGCTCAGATGCGAACGCTTTCTTTGTGATTGGGCCGGATTCCACTGTGCTCTGGAGATACCCGGTTCCGGACAACATCTGGTCTTCACCGGCAATCGGGCCGAACGGTCGGGTATATGTCGGGTGCATGAACGGCACGCTCTACGCGTTTGAGCCGGCCGGCACCGGTATCAACGGAGAACGGGTTTCACAATTGACCAATCAGGTTCAGATTTTCCCCAATCCCACTACCGGTAGAGTGCGGTTTGCCGGTTGTGGCAAGGAAAAGGTCAAGTCGGTGCGGGTATTCAATTCCGCTGGTCAAGAACAGAAGGTGCCTGTTGGCAGAGAATCGCTTGACCTAAGCGAGCTGCCGGTCGGGGTCTACCTGGTCGAATCTGGACTCTGGCTGGTCAAGGTAGTGCGGCGCTAGACCGCAGCCTTCGGCGGGCGATGTAGGAATGACATCCATGTCGCGACAAGGCAGCTACCGCAGTATCCGGGTATGGTCGCGGTTGGGAAACCGCTCCTACCCCTTGGGACCGGCGCGTAGCGCCATCATTGTTGCCACTTGAAATATAGCGAGGCTCTCGACTTTCTCGACAGCCTGGTCAACTATGAGAAGCTGGCCAAGTCAAGGAATGAGTTCAAACTTGATGACATTCGGAAGCTCCTCGGTCTTGCCGGGAATCCGCACCACAAGCTGAGGAACACTGTCCTGGTTGCCGGCACAAAAGGTAAGGGCTCGGTCTGCTATATGCTTGAGGCGGCTTTGCGCGGGTGCGGAATGCAGACCGGGATGTTTTTGTCGCCCCATGTTTCCACAGTCAGAGAACGGATTCAGATTGATGGCCGACCTGTTACCAAACGGCGGTTTTCGCATCTGGTAGAGCAGTATGTTCCGTTCGTAAGAAAGCAGCCGGTTAGTTATTTCGAGCTGTGCACGGCGATGGCTTTTGAGGCGTTTGTCCGAGCTGATGTTGACTATGCAGTCGTCGAGGTGGGGCTTGGGGGCAGGCTCGACGCGACCAATCTTACCGAGCCGGTTGTCTCGGTCATCACCCGCATCGGCCTGGACCACACAGGGGTTCTAGGCAAGACAGTGCGCATAATCGCCCGGGAAAAGGCCGGTATAATGCGGACCGGCAGACCGGTCGTTGTCGGGCAGCAAGTGCCAGAGGTTGGTGTCGAGCTTGAAAGACAGGCGCGCAACAAAGGTGCTGAACTGATTTCTGCTTCAGGACGGATGCGGGTCTGGGATGTTCGGCCCGCGGGCGCAGGCATTGGGTTCTCGGTTCTTGGCGAGCTTGGAGCCGGTCGGTTCAACCTGAGGTTGCTGGGTCGGCATCAGGTGGAGAACTGCGTGACTGCGCTGACGGTGCTTGGGTTGCTGGCGCGGCAAGACAAGCGTATCAGGCTGACCAAGGTCAGGCGTGCGCTGCGAAAGGTTGTGATTCCTGCCCGGTGCCAGATTGTCAGCCAGAAGCCTTTGGTAATTGTTGACTCCTGTCACAATCCTGACTCGGGTCAGGCCCTGGCAGACGTGATAGCGGACCATCTGAAGCAAAAAGTGGTGCTGGTATACGGCTCGCTACGCGGCAAGCTGATTGCTCAGACCATCAGGCCGCTTGGGCCCTGGATTGAGAAAGCGGTGCTGGTCCGGCCCGATTCGCCCCGGGCCGCGGAAATGACCCGGCTCAAGCAGGTCTTCGGTCGATTCAGGATTCCCTACATCGCGGTCGGCAGTATCGGTGATGCGCTTGTGCAAGCCCGGGTTCTGGCTGATGGCAAGAAGCCGGTAGTTGTTGCCGGTTCCTTTTACCTTGCGGGCGAGGCCTTGCAGTGCCTTGGGATGGCGGCCAGCAGCTAGGGTTCCATAGGCATTGAGTCATTTGGATTTCACCGTTTATCCTTCCGCCTTTCATTTGATTCAGGGTGCAACGCCGGCGCTCCATGCCAGCCCGCCTCCGGCAGCGATAGGGGAACACCCTTGCGCTGCGCAGGGTGTCACCCTCAATTCTCTCTCTTCCGCGAGTCTGACTCGCGGGGCGTTGCTCTGAGGCTGTTGGTGGCCGGTCGTCGCCGGAAGGCGGTCAGCAGAAACCAGACTTCGCCACGAAGGCACAAAGAGCACGGAGGTTCTGGTTGTGGAGTGCGGCAGCGTGCTGCCGCTTTGTCCTGCCGGAAGCATGCTTCCGGCTCTGAAAGCGGGAGCTATGCGTGGCTGCGCCACCGCTTGCGCGAGCCCGCAGTCCAAAGCCGCAGGCGGCTGGCGGTCAGCGGTCAACGGCAGCGAGTTAAGTATTGTGTCCCCTTAGGATTTGTCCTCGAAATGACAAGCGGCTGCTTCCTTGACGTTGGCAACGAGTTCGTCAAGCGTATTGGCACAAGTGAAAATGTCAGTGCCAACGCCCCGAGCACACCAGTTTTCTCCATCAGAATAGACCTCAATCTTGATAACCACAGTTAATCATGTCCCTGATTGTCGGCCTGTCAACTTATGGGCAAACCAGCCAAGTAAGCCTGAATCCGACATCCAGAAGACCAATCGGCCACAGGTAGAAGGCTATGAGCGGTTGGTCAGAAGCACTGAGCGGCCAATGGCTGGCAGCGAGTTAAGTATTGTGTCCCCTTATTCCCCGAGGGATGAAATCCCGAAGCAATCCCTCGCCAATATGGGCAACTTCCATTATTCCGTTATTCATGCGTTGAGCGGAGTAGCGGGCTGACCGGATATTCGAACCACTTGACAAGCATAGTTTCTGGCAGAACATGAGGCAAGTGAAACCACAAGATATTGTTCCAACTAACAAGGAGGCAGCGATGCGAAGAAGTTTGCTTTGTCTTATGTCAGTGTTTTGCCTGGTTGGGGCCATGGCCAGCGCTTCCGAGACTGCGGAGTTTCCCAGGGCCGCGCCGCTGACATCGATATGGGCCCGAGAGCCTGGGCTTATCGAGCCCGAGGTCCGGGCCGAGCCGCAAGGCATTGAGAAAGAAGCGGTGTTGACGGCCGACCTCCAGCATTACGATACGCTGTACTGGCACGACTACAGCGTCTCGCAGCATGCCCATGGCGGTCCCACTTCTGGCGATGCCTGGCTATTCGGCTTGGGTGTGAAGCTCACACCGGCCGAATATCCGGCGGTGATTGTCGGCCTCAGCCACCGGACCTATCAGGACCCGCGCAGTCCCAGCGGAGGCCTGATGCAAATCAGGATTGTCGACGACGACGGAGCTGACGGCTCTCCAGGAACAATACTCACCAAGGTGAATACTCAGGCCGACACATGGGATTGGGCTTTTCACTATGACCCTCTGCCATATCCGTACGACACGCTATGGGAAGGAAGCTTCTACCTGTTCATGCTTTCACGAGATTCCGGCAGAGTGAGCTACACCTTGCTCTGGCCGTACGACCTGGCCCTGAATCATCTGGACAAACACTGGTGGCATCAGAGTGGTGCATATCATGTCTG
>JAUWNN010000015.1 GCA_030612625.1 Caldifarciminota bacterium | reverse complement strand
TGTCCCCACACCCCCACTAATAACCCTAACGGTTGTTGGGGGGCCCCCCGGCGCGGCGCATGGGGGGCACCCCTACTGCGCAGGGTGTCACCCTTGCCAGTTCTGGGTGGGGCGGTTCATCTTTCGTGGATTTCGTGCTTTCGTGGCCAATCCTATATCGTTTTTCAGACAGCATGTGCTACTTGACAGGCGGTATTTGGGGCTTAAAGTTCATGAAATGTCCGGTCATTCTGGGCGAGTGTGGCGGCTGCTTCGGGTGTGGATTTGTCCCCCCCCGCCGCTTGCGGCGGGCAATCGGAACGAGAGAATCCCACTTGCTTCTCCCCGCAGGCCCAAGCTTGCGGGGATTGATAGTCAAGGACAGCCGTCTTACACTGATTTTATACTAGGATAGAAGAATAAGGAGGCAAGATGAACCTAAGGACTCCCAAGAGCGGCCTTGGCCTGCGGGTTGGCATAGTCGGCCTGGGTCTGCTTCTGACCGCGCTCTATCTTGGCTGCGGTCGCATGCCCGAGGAGGGTTTCTGGGAGCCAACTGCTGAAGACTCGACCGCGATTGACGCGGTGATTCAAGCGAATAAGGACCTTTTCCTTTCCGGCTTCGATGAAGGAGGTCTGGCTCATGCTGACACGGTGATGCCGGGAACCACTGCCACAAGACTGCGGAACGAGATTGACGAGAGTCCTTACAAGCAGCGGTTCCGGGTTGATTCGATTCGGCACCATTTCTATTTCCCGAACGATTCCCAGGACCTTGTATACACGTTTGCAGCGAACACCAATCTGGATACGACTATCAACGATACCACCTGCACGGCAACGCTGGCCGAAAGCATCCCTGGATTCCTGGAGATGCACGTATACAGCTACACCCGTTTTGTCAAGGTGGATACGTTTGTGCCTTCACCGGGTGAGACCCTGCTTCTGGACCGTTACGATACGCTGTTTTCCGATACTTCGCTGGTTATCCAGAAGACGCTCTGGGGTGCTTCGACGAACGGGTGCGTGTTGCGGAAAGAGAATGGCGAGTGGAAGCTCTGGAAGGTGGCTGGCGGGAGCCGGTTCTACGCGCCAACACCGGACGATGCTCCTTATCTCGCATATCTGTATCTGACTAACGGCGAGACCGAGTATGAGCTTCAGTTGCGGCCCGACACCCTCCAGTACGGAATCTCCCGTTTCTACGACCTTGGGGAAGAGAACACTGAGGATTCGGTCATAAATTCGCTCCCGTGCTTTTCGGTTGGGGACAGCATATATGTACGGAGTCTGGCTACCACGGTGCTCGATTGCGCCAATTACATCTACTTCAACGGCGAGCGACATGAATTCAAGGCTTCAGATAAAATAGCTTTGACCCAGGCCGGGGTTTTCCGTCTCTTCGTAGAGCAAGTCCCGATTGAGGTGCTCTACGAAGCCGCGGGCAAACCTTTTGAGCAAGGCGACGAAATCGAAGGTAACTATGTCGCGGTCGCCTGGGGCATTGCAATCAAAGTCATAGAATAGGAGGCGAAGGATGCGAATAACGATTCAGGCATTATGCATTATGCATTATGCATTATGCGTCATCGCTTTTGCCGGCAACACCGGTGTTGTTGGCGGCCGGGTTATCGATAAAGCGACCGGCGAGCCGCTGGCCTTCGCCAACGTTGTGGTTGAAGGCACTGAGCTCGGCGCGGCCACTGACATGAACGGTCGGTATCAAGTCATCAACATTCCGCCCGGCAGATACACAGTGACCGCTTCTTATATCAAGTACAACCCGATGTCGGTTACCGGCGTGCTGATTGTGCAGGACCAGACCATGACCGTTGACTTCAAGCTTTCGGAAACGGTCATTGACGTCGGCCGGGTGGTGGAAGTCAGGGCCAAGAAAGTTGAACTGGTGAATCCGACTACGGTCGTGGTCGAGCGGATTATCACGGACGAGGAGTTCAGGCGGTTGCCCGTGACCCAGCTATCCGAACTCGTCGGGATGCAGGCGGGCGTGAGCCAGACGAGGGGCGGCTGGACCCATATCCGGGGCGGCCGGTACGACGATGTTTCCTACCTGATTGACGGCGTTGCGGCCCAAGACCAGGTTTATGGCACGCTCTGGTCAAGCCCGAAGCCCACAACCGATGCGATTCAGTCGGTGGTTGTGGTGACCGGCGGATTTGATGCCGAGTACGGGGCGGCGATGTCCGGTATTATCAAGGCGGTGACCAAGGAAGGCGGACGGAAGACCTCGGGTCGGCTCAAGTATTATACCGACGAGGTTTTTCCGAATCCGGACCTGAACTTCGGGTACAACCGGCTGAGTTTCAGCCTGGGCGGACCGACACCCTTGTGGAATCGACTGCGCTACTTTCTGTCCACCGAGTACTTCAAGACCGATGACAACCGCGGGTGCCGGTACCATGTGGATGCGCCGCGCGGCGAGTACGCAGTCGAAGGCAAACTGACCCTGCAGATGCCCAAAGGGTTCTTCCTGGCCCGTGAGGGATTGAAGTTTACGCTGGACGGTCACCATTCGAACTACCAGTGGCGGAGTTTCTCCAACACCTGGAAATACTGGTCCCAGGGCCTCTATGCGAACCGGGTTCGGTCGTACAAAGGCAACTTCACCATCAACCACATGCTCAATCCGACCACGGTCTATGAGATGAAAGTCGGCATGTTCATGACTTCGCTGATGAGGGCGGTGCGGAACTTCTACGCAGAAGATGCCGATACCACCGGTTTCTGGGGCCTCATGCGTAATTCGGGTATCTGGGACCGGTACATCTTCCGGGGCGAAGACTGGGTGTTCAACTACGACAAATACCGGGACTATGAACTCGCACAAGGCGAAACCGATACCATTGCCAGCATGAAAGATGCGGTTCTGGCGCTTTACCGTTCCTACTGGCTCTACATCAGTCCGGACGGCAAGGACACTGCCGAGGTCTTCGGCCATCCGGGCGAGCACAACTTCGTGACATCGTATGCTCTAGTCGACAACCCGTATGGTGTGGCCGGGCTGTTTGTTACTGAAGGTGACAACCGTTCCTGGCACTACCGGGCAACCAACCATTATCTGGGCAAGTTCGACTTCACCAAGACTCTGGACAAAGTTCACGAAATCAAGACCGGAATTCACCTGACCAAGTATTCGATTTCGGTTTACGAAAACTCGCTGCCCTGGGACCCGAACCCGTTCTGGGACGCATTCAACTTCCAGCCCCTGGTTGCGGCCGCGTATCTGCAGGACAAGGCCGACTTCGAAGACCTGGTTGTGCGGGCCGGGCTGAGGTTTGATTATCTGGATTCCAAGGCCCGGGTCCGGGCATTCCCGGAGAGTCTCGGTGCCAAGCCCGAAGTTGCCGACAGCATGTTGCCGGTTGCGGCCAAGTACCGGCTCTCCCCGCGGCTGGGCATGTCCTACCCGATTACCGAACGCATCAAGTTCCGATTCAGCTATGGCCACTTCTTCAAGAACCCGAGTTTCAACAACCTTTATACTTATGCGGATAAGGCTGCGGCCGAGTTGCGCGGTCGAGGCAATATCATCGTCGGCAATGCGGACATGGGAGCAGAAAAGACGATTGCCTACGAGCTCGGGTTTGACGCGCAGCTTTCCGACATCTTCCAATTCGATGTCACCGCGTTCTACAAGGATGTATACGACCTGTCCGGAATCAGGGTCGTCCACGCGCTGCCCCAGCCGTATTCGATGTTCTACAATGTAGAGTACGCCCGAATCCAGGGTTTTGAGGCGACGTTGACCAAAGTACTTGATAACTACTGGTCGGCCCGGGTCGGTTACACGTTCTCAATTGCGCGTGGTACCGCTTCGACCGCTTTCACCCAGTATCAACGGGAGGAACCGTACAAGATAGACTACTATCTGGACCAGGACCAGCGGCATGCACTACATGCGGACCTCGGCTTCTCCTTCCCGGCCGACTTCGGGTTTGCACTGATGCGCGACTTTTACGCCTCCGGGGTGCTCACGTACGGTTCAGGAACGCCTTACACTCCAACCGACCAGCGTGGCAACCCGGTCGGCCCGGAAAACTCGGCCCGATTACCGGATGCATTCAGTGTTGACAGCCGGGTGAGTAAGGACATCCGGCTCGGAGGGCTGACGTTCTCGCTCAACTGCGACGTATCCAACCTGCTGGACCAGACCCTGATTACCAGCGTGCACTCGGCCACCGGCAAGCCCGACTTCACCGGCCGGCAGATCACCGTATACGAATTCAGCTCCGGGATTGCGTTCGGCGACTTCTACTACCATCCGGCCCGCGACGACAACCACGACGGGTACATCTCCCAGAAAGAGTCTTACGACTCCTACATTCTCGCGTATGCTGACAAGAATAACCCGCCGACCTATTATGGTCCGCCGCGGAAGATTCGTTTCGGCGTCAGCCTGTCATTCTAAGGAGGGACAAATGAGAAATAGGACGAATACGATCTATAAGACCTATATCGTTCTGTTGCTGGTGGTCGTGGCTGTGGCCGGAGCGTTGGCGCGAACGGCCACTGCGCCGCCGGCGGGCCGGCGCGTCTACGACATGAAATGGCTGAACATCAACAAGTGGCTCTGTCCGTTCTACAACGACGGCCGGTACGGTATCGATGTTACTATCGGCTCGGGCGAGGCGGGCGGGGCCTGGCCTCAGCCCTTGAAGAACAAGTACATCTTCGGGGCCGGTCTGTGGTTCGGCAGCCTGAAGCCCAGGGAAGCCGACCCGGAGAAAATGGATACCCTGGTGACTTTCGGTTACAACCCGAACTCGGGCGGCACTGAAATGACACCTACTGATGCGGCCCATGCGGACGAAGGCGCGGGAAATCCGCTTGACCGGATTTACATATTCCCGAACGACTGGCCTCCGCCGGCCGACCGGTACATAGACGACAGTACACTCGTGCCACAGGAAAATTTCTCACTCCAGGACATGTGGTGCGTGTACTGTGACTTGGGCGAGGAAAACCATGTTTCGGGCGGCAAACCGCAGAACATCGAGGTGTACCAGACGGTCTACGCCTGGAACTACCCTGCGAACCAGGACATCTTCTTCATCATCTACAAAGCACGGAATGCCGGCACCGACACACTCAAGAACTGCTTTATGGGTGCGGTGATGGACCCGGATATCGGAACCCATGCCGATGATATGGTCGGACTGCTGCTGAACACGCTTGTGCCCGGATGTCCGGATACGGTGAAGAATGTCGGGTATGCGGGTGATAACGACAACCACGAGGTTCAGACCTCGCGCGGCCAGTGGGAAGAAGGCACACCCGGAGTGGTGGCCTACAAGTTCCTGGAGAGCCCGAAGGACCCGGACGGAAAGCCTTTGGGCATGACCGCGTTCAAGAAGTTCACGATTGAGATCGACCCGGTGACCGACCCGGCTCAGTATCTTACTATGGCCGGTTATGACTACCGGACCGGGGTATTCTGCCCTTATGACTCGGTGGATGTGGCACCAGCCGACAAGCGGTTCGTCCAGTGCTCGGGTCCATTTGACCTGGCACCAGGACAGGTTGAGATGCTCATCGTTGCCACAATCGCTGCGCCCTTTGGCGGTGAAGGTCAAGCCTGGGAGGACCGGCCGATTGACTCGCTGGTCCATCTTGCCCGGGTTGCGAACAACGCCCAGTTTATCTATGACCAGGGCTGGCTGCTTCCCGGACCACCGCTCGCACCAGGCATCACCCTTGTTCCGGGCGACAACCAGGTCAGGATAGTCTGGGACAACCTGTCCGAGATAACGCCTGACCCCTACTTTGACAAGGTGGCCAGTGATACCTCAAGTCAGGGCTACGACCCGAAGTACCTGCGATTTGACTTCCAGGGATATATCATCTACAAGTCCAAGGATGGAGCGGAATGGGACATCCTGACCCAGTGCGACCTGGCAGACTTAATCATATTCGAGTACCCACCCGGGGGTGACAGCTCGATTGCCGACAGTCTCTGGATAAAGGCCGAGGATACCGGCATTTTCTACAGCGTGGTTGACGACGAGGTCATCAACGGGTTCAGCTACTACTACTGCGCGACCGCCTACGACTGGAACTACATGACGGACAGCATCGTGGGTAACGACACGTTTGTCCACCCGTTCATCCTGCGTTCCGGCATCGTTGCCAACTACTCGACCGTGCCGCGCTGGGATGCGGCGAATTATGTCGACCCGGTCTGCAATGTCGCGACGATCATCGGCGATACGGTAAATCCGGGTCTGGCGTTGACATCGAACGTGGTCATTCCGTTCGAAGTCACCGATGATGTGTTCGAGCTCGGGTTTCTGGGACCGGAATACCTCGGCACCAACAAGTCGCGCTACCAGTACTATGTCAGGAATGTAACCGATGACACCCTGGTGCTCGATACCGCCGGATTCAGCTACCAGGTGGGTGAAGCTATTGCGATGTCTGCCCCGGTGTTCAACGGCCAGGAGTTGCAGCTCGCACTCGAAATCGAGACTCCAACCCTGGCGTTTGACAGTACCGTCCATGTGGAAACCGGTGATTATCCGGCGGACAGACTGGTGCCGTTGGCATCCCCTTCGCAGGCCCTTTGGGCTTTTCGAGGCTCGGACTACCGGATAGAGTGGGAAACAATGGAAACCGGCAAGTTGACTGCTAGGGTCTACGATATCACCAACGGCGGAATTGAAGTTTCCTACTCGTCGTTCTACACTCGGAGTCAAGGAGACACGTGGGGTCCGAAGTACGCCAACGGTTGGTGTTTTGGTTTGGGCGGTAGACACGCTTTTAAGCCAACCAATGCCCTCGATAGAAACATCGCCTACCTTTACATCTGCGGTGGCTATCTGGCGCTGAATTACCACAATGGCAGCAGGGACACCCTGGGTGACATGATTAACTTGATTCAGGACGGCGACGTGTGGATGGTAATCGGCCACAAGGATGAAGGAACCGCGCCTTTCTACAACAGCTACCATCTGATTTCGCAACCGGGCTATGCCAGGACCGACTCGACTTATACGCTTGCTGTCAAAGTGGTGCCGAACCCTTACATCGTATTCAACGCCTGGGAGTCGAGCACTGATGACCGGGCGGTGAAATTCACCCACCTGCCGACCGAGTGCACGATCCGCCTCTTCACCCTGTCCGGGGACATGGTCAAGGTTATTGAGCACAGCCATGACGGCTACCAGCCAATGGAGCAGGGCGGAACCGAAAGCTGGGACTTTCTCAATGACGCGAAACTGCTTGTCGCTTCGGGTGTCTATGTGTATTATGTGGAATCTAATGTGGGCGAGTGTGTCGGTAAGCTTGTCTTTATCCACTAAAGGAGGCGAGAGATGACACAGCAAAAGCCAAGAGCCAAGAACCAAAAGATGGAATGGCGGCTGCCGCTTGTCGCGTTTGCGCTTTGCCTTTGCGGCATGGCACCAGGTGCGCAGTGGACGGTCGGCGTGTACATGTGTGCGGACAATGGGCTTAATGACCAGGCCTATCTTGACCTTGGGGAGATGATGCAGGTGGGTTCCACTGAAGAGGTGAATATCGTGGTCCAGGTGGACAATGCGGCGCGCGACAGTAACCCGACCTGTCGAAGGTACTACATCGCTAAAGACAGACGGAATCTGCTTGCCGACCTGGGTGAGGTGGACATGGCCGACACCGCGACGCTCATAGAGTTCGGCCGATTCATCAAGCAGCGGTATCCGGCCAAGAACTACATGCTCGTGCTCTGGGACCACGGCAGCGGCTGGCATGAAGGTGCGGGCGGGCTGGACTGGATATTCCAGGACGAGTCGCCGGGTTTTCATTCGATGGGTGTGGCCGGCGGCGAGTTCCGGGCCGCGATGGCCGCGGTCAGGCGGTCGCTGGGCAGGAACATCACGGTCCTGGGGTTTGACGCCTGTCTGATGGGAATGGTTGAAGTGGCATGTGAAGCCCGGGACTGCTGCGACTACATGCTGGCATCCGAGGCACTGGTGGACTGGGGTGGCTGGCCATATGAAGATGTCCTGGCGCTGCTCGTGGCGCGGCCGACCGCAACGCCCGAGGAGTTTCTTCCCCAGATGTGTGCTGCGTATCTGGAGGAGTATCCGGGCGAAGATATTTGCCTGTCTGCAATAGACATGCGGCAGCTTGACCGGGTGCTACCGGTGATGGGTGCGACGGTGCGGGACAGCCTGGACCCGCTTGACCCCGGTTTTGTTCAGGCACGCTCGCTGGTGCAAACCTTTTCCAAGACCTCGGGGCACCCGCCTCATCCAAGTGACGACCAGATTGATTTGATTCATTTCTGGGAACTGGCTCCGGGACAAGGAACCGATGCGTTGCGTGCAGTCCTCGGGCCGCTCGCGGTTGCGAACAGTGCCGGAGGAGCAATTACTGAAGCGCGTGGTCTGGCTGCCTGGTTTCCGGACAACTACCTGGCATTCAAGAATGCAGCCGGGTCCTATGCCAAGCTGGCTTTTGCGGACTCAGTGCCCTGGCTTCAGTTTCTCAACGCCTTTTTCGGTCAGGATGATGTCAAGCCGACTCAGCCGGAGATAGTTGAACACCGACAGGGAGGGCACGGTGACATAAGGCTGTGGTGGAACAGCTCGTATGACCTGGCACCGATTTGCTATGACCTTTATGAGGTGGATTCGGTCAGTGGGGTGTTTTCGGACAACTGTGACGACACCGGAGAATGGAGCGCAATTGGCTGGACCACAAGCGAACGGTACAGCCATTCACGGCCGCGGGCGTTTTTCTCCGGGTCTGGCTCAAACCTAAACAATCAGCTTGTGCTTGTCAGGCCGTGGAAGCTTCCAGGTGGCGGGGTTTTGTCCTGCTATGTGTATTTCGATACTGAGGAAAGCATGGATTCAGCCGCTTTCAAGCGGGACATCTGCTATATTGACTGGTCTGAGAACAAGGTTGACTGGCGGTCGATTGACTCGCTTTACGGCTCGGCCCAATCCTGGCAGGAGTTGCGCTATCTGCTGCCGGCTTCAGGCGAATTCTATCTCAGGTTCAGGTATGTGACGGATGGCAGCAACAACCGGCTGGGTCTATTCCTGGACGACATCAAAGTCTACGAGTTCGGGTGTCTGCGCAAGGCAGGAGCCGGGACAAAGGACACCACATTCTACCTGTTCAATGTGCCGCACGGCGGGTACACCTACTTCGTGACCGCGACCGATTCGTTCGGCAATGTGTCGATGGCCAGTCAGTTTTACCCTTCAGGCGAGCCGGTCATGGTGGAAACCTGGGCCGAACCCTACACAAGGCCGGCACCTTTTTCCGGAGCATGCGAGCTCTGGATTGACTTCCCTGATGGTGAGACCCCGGATGTGATGGTCTATACGATCTCCGGGACCCTGGTACGACAGTTTGAGCGGGTTGCAGACAGGGTTCTGGAATGGAACGGTAGAAATGAGGCCGGGAAGGAGCTTAGTGACGGGCTCTATCTGGTTGTGGTTAAGGGAGAGAATTTCCGCAAGGTAGGCAAAATCGCCAAAGTCAGCCGCTAGGCTGAATCACGCTGCCGGCACAGAAGAAACGTCATTGCGAGGCTGCGCCAGCAGTTGTGGCAATCCTCCGTTGCGGCGTGACAGAAGATTGCTTCGTTACGGAGCTTGTCCTGAGCGAAGTCGAAGGGTTCCTCGCAATGACTCAAACTCCGAGATGAGGCTCAATCTTTTCAGCCAGGGCCGTTTCGGGCATGAGCCCGACCATACGTTCCACTTCTTTGCCGCCTTTGAAGACAATCAGGCACGGGATGCCGTGGATATTGAGCTTCCCGGGTGTTTCCGGGTTCTCGTCGACATTGAGCTTGCAGACCTTGAGCTTGCCGGCGTGTTTCCCGGCCAGGCTCTCAACAATCGGCGTAATACCATGACATGGACCACACCAGGGGGCCCAGAAGTCTACCAGTACCGGGATTTCGGACTTGAGAACCTCGGCTTCGAAGTTGTAGTCAGAAACGTGACTAACCTTTGCCATTTGCTATGTCTCCTTTTTCTGTTCAGTGACTCTGTACTACAAAGGTACAAGATCGTCGTTTTCGCGAAGATGTTTTCCGCTGTCATTCCTGTTTCGTGCCTTTCGTGATTTCGTGGCCAGCGATGCGGCTGAACCGCAGATTACGCAGATTGCACAGCTAGAGTCCGGAAAGGAATCTGCGTACATCGGTAGTCATCTTCGGTTACGTCTGCTTCGTGCCTTTCGTGATTTCGTGGCTAATCCTGGTTTGGTTGCGGCCCTTCGGGGGCCGCGCTGTGAACGTCATGTCTCATTTGACCAGCCGGACTCGAGTAAGATTCCACCGGGACCCAATCAGCGGGCGCGGATGATGATGTCTGCGTTGCTGGTGGAAACGGTGATAATCGAGGCGCCCGACCCGATCTGGCCCCGCTTGTGCGTACGCTCTGATGTTTCGTAAGTGATTGAAGAGAAACCGGTAATCGTAATATCGCCGTTTGAAGTCCTGGCGTCGAATGCGGCTGAGACATCCGAAGGCAGACTGAGTGTGACTTTGCCGTTTGATGTCTCAAGAATTGCCGACTCGGTCGGGCCCAATGATGCCAGGTCGCAACTGATTTCACCATTCGAGGTCTGGGCGTCAATCCCGCCCTGGTGGACCTGGACTGTGACTTTGCCATTGCTGGTGGAAAGCTGGATTCGACCCCGGGTGTTCAACAGGCTTACGTCACTGTTGCTTGTGGACAAATCGGCGCCGCAAATCATACTGGTGAGCGAAACTTGGCCGTTGCTGGTGGAAAGGACCAGGTGCGTTGATTCGGGTGCGGTCATCTCAAAATAAGCGCCATAGTTCCGGCTGCCGCCCGGCATCTCGGCATAGAGCTGCAATTCGTTGCCGATGACAGTGTCTTTGATTTCCACGTTCTCGAGGTAGCGCTCGGCGTCCGCTTTGTTCCGGCCATAGCAGCGCCGGGTGATACGCGCGGTGATTGTCGTGTCCGAGGTGGCGGCGACCGTGATTTTGCCGTTCCTGGTGGTTGCAGAGATTTCGTCTGTCCCGGACGCAGCCCAGGTGCGGGTTTCAGGGACTTCAAGCTTGTAGGTGTAGATGCATGTCGTTGCCAGGATTACAATGAACAGAAAGAAGCTGATTCTTCTACTCATGATTCCTCCAGGTCAATAACCGTTGGTCTGAGGCGCTGGCAGTATCAGGAGCCCGACAGAGAAGAACGGACCGGCCAGTTTGGCGGCCGGAGTGTCTGTGACTTCGGCTCCGTTTGACAGGTGCCAGGCGATTGACAGGGGCGAATACAGGTATCCGGCGCGCAGGGCCAGGCCGTATCTGCCGCTGCTGGTATTGGCGGACAACCCGATTTCCAGGGCCGCTATGCCGGCTAGCTTCATGCCGGACGAAATGGTGGCAGTCTGGCCGGGAGCGGAAAGCAGTTCTTCCAAGCTGAGGTCTTCGGTCCGGGCCCTGATGCTGAACGACTGGCTCAGTCCGCCGGCGCCTACCATCGGTACAATAGAAAGGAAATCGAACGGGGTGATTTTCATTCCGACCTGACCGAGAATGGCGCTGGCTTCGGTGCGCAGGTGAAAGCCGTCATTCTCAACATCGTCCCAGGTGCGGAAAAACATCGGGCCGACCAGCAGGTTATTGACCAGGGAGCGAATTTCAATTCCCCAGCCATAGTGGCGGGAGTTTGCCTGAGGCAGGTTATGGTCTGCAAACCGGCTGTTGAATCCACCGATGTCGGGCTGGTATGCGGCTGCAAAAGGCACGAGCCAGCCTTCCTGGGCAGATGCCGCGGTAAAAGCGGCCAATAAGAGTAACCATACAATGCGACGCATATTTTCTCCTTTCGGCCAGTATAGACCACTGGTCTTGAGTGTCAATTGCAGGCAGGATGCAGCGTGGCAATCTTCCGTTTGGCGGCAGGCCGTCAACCGTCAGCCGAATGTCATTGCGCTCTGCCAAAGGCAGGTGCCGTCAGACGGCTCACGAAGCGTGGCAATCCGACGCAGAGCGTCGCCCTGCTTCCCATTTCATCCTTCCGCCTTGTGCCATCGGATGGCACTTTCCGCTGTCGCTCCAATCAGATTTCAGCCTTTCTGCCGTTGGCCCTTCCCTGATTACTTATGTCTTGCCCGGTCGCCGGCGACCGCGGGTTGGCGGTTTGTCAGAGGCTTTGAACTCGGCCGCAGCCTCTGAGTCAACCTGCACGTCCTCCCACGGAATGCCTCTCCCGGCCCGGATACTTGCCTGCGCCTGAGCAATCCGCTTCAGGAAGCGGGGGTCATTCTCAAGTCGGTATTCAAACCAGTCGTCCTCGCTCTCAAAGCCGATGAGCACGCCGGCAGGTCTGCCGTGTCGGGTGATAACGACTTCCTCTTTCGCCGCGTCACGAAGATACTCCGAAAGGTGGTCCTTAACCTTAGCTAATGCTACTTTCTTCATCGTAAACTCCTGTTCTCTTCAGCCAGGCCGTGGCCTGCGATTTCTCGACAATGGCCAGTACTTCCACTTCATTATCCCGCACGTCATAGAACACGCGCACGTTCCCGACGCGCAGCCGATAGTGTGGCCTCCGGGTGCCCCGCAGACGCTTGATGCGACTCTTGCTGACCTGCATCGGCTGGTGCAGCAGGTGTCGGTTGATTGCATCTCGCACTTCTGCCCGGCTACGAGCCGGCAGGGCGCGGTAATCGTCGCGGGCCTCGAGCGCAAACACGACCCGGTACTTCATTCTGGCCAGATGATAGCCAAATCCTGGCCGCTCGTCAATGCTTGCGCTTGGGCCAAGAACCGGAATAGAACCACAAAGTCACAAAGATACAAAGGCGAGAAGTCAGGAGTCACGAGGCTTTGGGGCGCCTCCTCGGTCGAGGCGATACCGCACCTGCTGGGTGACAATGCTTCTCGGTTCCGGGTCTGTTACTTGGTGTCTTTGTGTTGAGATTCCTATGTCGGTTTTCGGGCTTGGGCTTGAGTCCGGGCTGGCATCGGCCGTGATGCGCCATACATTGTGCGGCAGCCGCTTCGCGGTCGCCGGTCTGCGTCCGGCGCACAAGCAGGCCGACATAGGGCAGCATCCTTCCGGCCTCTCTTCGTATCTCAAGACTGAATACCTGACCCCTGCTCTTCCCTTAAGGCTGCTCCTCTCTTCACCCAATGGGTGTAAGTTCTTCGTGCCCGTTAGACGCAGGCAACACAAGAGGCGCAGCCTTTCTTGTTATAGCTCTATATCGGGACTGGGGATGTGGAGTTTCCCCAGAAACCCACAAACTTCTGAAACTGTAACCCATGTCCTGATAGTAAAGCGCTACCCCCGAACCGACCCTTGGACCTCCGAGGCTCTTCCCGGGTACTCTCCGGAGTACCTCCCTCCGTCGCGGCAGCGGCCTTCAGCAGCCGTGTACCCATTGTTGACAATGCGGGGCAATCCTCTAGAATTACGCAGTGCGTAAACTCAGCGCGTATAGGCCAAGCTCGTTTCTGGGCCAAGTCCAACTGGCCGATGTGAAGAAGGCTTTGACCTTGGTCGGGTTCGCCCTGGCTATGGGCTATCTCGAGGCTGCGGTCGTTGTCTATCTGCGCCAGATATACTTTCCGCAAGGGTTCGCCTTTCCCTTGAACAGCACGATGCTCGAGCCAACCCTGCTGGTGGAATGGGGCCGCGAGATTGCCACGCTAGTCATGCTCGCAGCCATAGCCTGGTTGTCAGGAAAGAGCCTGCTTGAGCGGTTCTCCTGGTTTCTCTTTGTTTTCGGAACTTGGGACATCTTCTACTACCTTGGGCTCAAAGCGCTCCTGAACTGGCCACCGTCGCTTCTGACATGGGACATTCTTTTCCTGATACCTATTCCCTGGGCCGCGCCGGTCCTGGCCCCGGTTCTCGTGGCCGCATCAATGATAGCCCTTGGTTTGGGTTTCATCAGTCTGGGCCAGACCGGGCGAGTCGCACGCCAAAACCCAGGTGGCTGGCTGGTGATGGCTGCCGGAGCGACCGCAATTCTTCTGTCTTTCTTGAGCAACTACGGGACCACGGTCACTCGGCTCTGTATCCCATACAATCCCTTTGATCTCCATCCAGAACTCAGCGCCAGCTTTGCGGCCCATGTGCCCACAAACTACCCCTGGTGGCTGCTTGCATTCGGCCTGGCAATGGTCTGGGCCGCATTCTTGAGAATCAATTCCAGGGGTTCCAAATCAGAGGTCACAGTACAAAACAAAAGGAGGTCGTCTTGAAAAGAATCATAAGACGATACAGTAACCGCAAGATATACGACGTAGCCACAAGCAGGTTCATCACCCTGAAAGACATCGCGGCCATAGTAGAAGAAGGTCATGAAATTACGGTGGTGGACAACGAAACCGGCGAGGACATCACCGAGCTTACCCTTGTGCAGGTGCTGCTTGAACGGGCAAAGGCCAAAAAGGAACTGGCTGCGGTCCCGATGCTCTTGCACCAACTGGTCAGAGCGGGCCAGACCGTTGTCAGTGACTTCGTCAGGAACTCGGTCCTGGTAAGCATCAAGACCCTGGCCATGACCGAGAAGGACGTGGCCGAATTAGTGCAGACACTTGCACTGCGCGGCCACTTGAGAAAAGAAGATACGGCTGAACTGAATGAGATGCTTCTTGAAGCTACAAAACAGCAGCAGGCGTTTCTGGACGAGCGTATCAGACGCGTGGTTACCTCTCGGCTTGAAGCGATGGGCCTAGGCGAGGAGTTGAATCTGGTCAAACTCGTCAAGTCTATCGGTCAATCTCTAATCAAACAGGCGGACAAAGCCCGGGCTAAGGAGATTTCAGACCTGAAGGCAAGAATAGGAACCCTGCAAAATCTTATCCGCAAGCTCAGCAAAAGGGTCGGCTCGACCCCGTTACCCAAACCCAAGGACTCCTAGGAGCCTGTCCATGAGAAGTCCCCAAAAAGGAGGTCAGCAGTGAATCCGGAGAAAACGATTCGGGATGGTTCGTACCGGCTGGCGCTGCACACGCTGGCCAAGCACCGGAGGCTGCGCCATGTCTTGATTCCTTTGGTAGAGAGGAGCTTGCATTCGTCGTTCCTGCGAAAGAATCCGCGGAACCGGCCCGCACAAGTTCAAGAGGATAAGTATGCGGCGATGATGGCGCTGCTGTCCAGCTCGTTGCGCTCCATCGACCGGGGAATTGTCTCAAGGCACGTGATGGAACGGTTCTTCGAGGTGTACCTGGACAACGTGCTGATGGTTGACTGGGACAAGCTGCGCAAGTCGCTGGGATTCGCCCCGCCGAGCTTTCTGGTCATCGCTCCGGGCAAACAGTGCAATCTTCATTGTACCGGCTGCTACGCGTGCAGCGACGCGAGTTCCGCGGCCAAGCTGGATTTCGATACTTTCGACCGGATTCTGACCGAGAAGGAGAAACTCTGGGGTTCCTATTTCACGGTCATTACCGGGGGCGAGCCGTTCCTGTGGAAAGACCGGGGCCAGGACCTGATCGACATGGCCGCGAAGCACAGTTCCAACTTCTTTCTGGTGTACACCAACGGGACACTTATCAACGAAGACCTGGCCAAGCGACTGGAACAGGTGGGCAACATCACCCCGGCGATTTCGGTCGAAGGGTTTGAGCGGGAGACCGACGAGCGGCGGGGCAAAGGGGTGCACCGGCGTATTCTGAAAGCATTTGAGAACCTTAGAAATGTGGGTGTGCCGTTCGGGATTTCGGTGACCGCGACTCGGCACAACTGGGATATGGTTACCAGCGACGCATTCGCCGATTTCTACTTCGCGGACCAGGGCGCTACGTATGACTGGATGTTTCAATACATGCCTATCGGCCGCAAGCACACCCTCGACCTGATGGTTACACCAGAACAGCGCCTGGAAATGCTCAAAAGAACCTGGCATCTGATGCGGGACAGAAAAATCTTCATCGCCGATTTCTGGAATAGCGGAACATTGGCCGATGGCTGCATATCCGCGGGCCGGCGCGGCGGTTATATGTACATCCAGTGGGATGGTGATGTGACCCCCTGCGCTTTCATTCCTTATTCTACCCACAACATCTGTGAGGTTTATCGCAACGGCGGCAACCTGAATACCCTTCTCAACACCCCTTTGATGCGGAAAATCCAGGAATGGCAGGACAAGTATGGTTATACCCAGCCGGCCGAAAAGGTCAACAACTGGTTCTGTCCTTGTCCAATCCGGGACCATTACCAGGAGGTGTTCAAAACCATCCAGGAGTGCAAAGCAAGAGGAATTGACCCTGACGCTGAGGCTGCTCTGACCGAGCCAGAATACCGCAAAGGCTTGATTCAGTACGGCAAGGATTTTTACCGGCTTTCCCGGCCGCTCTGGGAAGAACGGTATGTGCGCACAGAAAAACCCAGTAAAGCCCGTGACCTGGAACCGGTAACCTAGTGGTGCATCTCTTCTGCGGAACAGACAATAGCGGAGGTCCTGGGTGATTTTCACGGTCACCAAACTATTCGATGGCAACACATTTGAAGTATCTCCCCATTGGAAATGGAACAACAGAAGAGGAAATATCGTAAGGGTGAACGGGTACGACGCTCCTGTAGAAGGGGGTGCCGGCTACCAAGCTCCAAGGAACAAGCTGGAAAGGTTGATACTCAATAAAGAAGTGGAACTTCGAGACCCTGTCGAGACAGAATATGACCAGTTGCTGTGTGATGTGTACTACGAGGGAAAGAACATTGGAGACTATTTTCCCGAGTGTCAGTAGGCGGATGCACTAATGGATATCTGGGCACGCCACCAGAATCGCCGGAGGTCAAGCATGGTTTTTGACCGCGGAAGGCTTAACAATAGGCGATTTGTCTATGTTCTTGGCTGTTGCTTGATTATGTCAGGCTGTGGCGGTATTCACCTGACAAAGCCAACCACGCTCACGAAAGATAGTCCCATCAATTTCCCTTTTGACGAAGGGAAGCATGACAATGCATGGATAGAATGGTGGTATTATGCCGGATGGCTCCAGGACAGAAACGGTGGAAGTTACACCTATGAGCTTGTCTTCTTCAAGGTCACCGAGTCGGTGCAGATTCTCAGAAGATTGGGTGTTGATATAGCCTATTTCGCTCACTTCGCAATCTCTGATGTAACAACGGAAAGGCATAAGGCGGCAGAGAGAGCGCTTGTTTTGCTGTCACCAGAAGTAAAAATCAACAAAGGATACCTGGATTTGCAATACGATGATTGGGGTGCCGTGGGTAACACAGAATCTTGCCAGGAGCGTTATTATCACATATGGGCAGATGATAGCGAGATGGCAATCGACCTCGACATGAAAGGGGCTTGCAGCCCCATATTGGGCAATGGCGCAGGTGTAATTGATATGGGCAAGACGGGCTTCTCTCGTGCCTATTCTATCCCACGATTGGAGACTACGGGACATCTTGTGATTGATGGGAAGGAATACTCTGTCTCAGGCTGTTCGTGGGCAGACCACCAGTGGGGGAATTGGGGTTGGTATGAACCGTTTGGCTGGAATTGGTGGGGGGTAAATCTCGATAATGGGGTTGACCTGATTGTCTATGATTTCCCTGACAGCACTACCACTGTGATTGCAAAATACCCGGACGGGTCACAGATTGTGACCAGTGAAGTAACCCTGGAAAAACTCGGGTGGTGGAAGAGTCCCGAAACAGGTACAAGATACCCGATTGAATGGCGCTTTGAAATCCCTGATTTGGATGCAGAACTCCTCGTTTCTCCAACATTCCCGGACCAGGAGATGACAACCAGACTCAAATACTGGGAAGGTGGATGTGTAGTCAAAGGAAAAATGAAACAAGAAGAGATAACGGGGAAAGGATATATGGAACTTGTGGGCTACAACTGGACCGACTTCTCATTCCTCCGATGGGGAGTCTGGACAATACTCTCAGGATTGTTCAGTGCCTTCTGATATGAAACCCGGCAGATACGTTCTTGTAACCACCGGCATTGCTGCCAAAACCAAAGGAGAAATGAATGCGAAGATTCGCTGAACTGGTCCTGAAACTCCGGGTGCCGATAATAGTACTGACACTCCTCACCACCCTGATATTCGGCTACTTCCTGAGGTATCTCTCAATCAATAGCGACATCCTCAGCTATCTACCGCAGGATGACCCGCTGGTAGTACTCTTCAATGAAGTCGGCGACAAGTTCGGGGGCAATTCGCTCGCCATGGCGGCGTTGGAGAGCGATGACGCATTCAGCCACGCAAGCCTGTCCAGAGTGGCTGACATTACCAGTCGATTCAAGCAAATGGGTGAGATTTCCCATGTGATGAGCCTGACCGATGTTCTGGACATCAAAAAGACCGAATGGGGTCTGGAAGTCGGCAAGCTCATTGACAAGGAAAACATCCCCGAAGACCCGGAAGAACTGAGAAGGTTGAAGGAATACACCCTTTCCAAGGACATGTATCGAGGGAATCTCGTTTCCGAGGACGGCAAGATTACGGTAATCATCGCCCGATTGAAGGATGATGCGGACAAGGCAGCCGTTGGTCGCCAAATGCGGGACATAGTCGAGGGAACTCCGGGCGACCAGAAAGTGTACTACGGCGGCATACCGTTCCAGATGGTCTCGCTGACCGACATAATCCAGGCCGACCTGTGGAAACTCATCCCGCTGGTGATACTCCTGGTGATGGTGGTACTCTTCATGAGTTTCGGAAGCCTGCGCGGAATCTTCCTGCCCCTGTCCAGCGTATTGATGAGCACCATCTGGGTTCTAGGAATCATGAGCCTGCTGAGGATACCCCTTACGATCGCCTCTGATGCAATGCCGGTATTGCTTGTTGCCATCGGCAGCGCGTATGGAATACACATGCTCTCCAAGTACAATGAGGACGTTCGTCTCGGAGACGGCAAGATACAGGGAATAAAGGATGCGTTGAGCGAAGTCGGCATTCCCATACTACTCGCTGGCGTTACCACTCTGATTGGTTTCCTGGCGTTTTTGTCCTCGAACCTGAGCCTGATACGGGAATTCGGGGTTTTCACCGCCATTGGTGTAGCATTCGCGATGATTATCTCTGTCACCTTCCTGCCGGCCGTGCTCTCGTTCTTGAAAGCCAAACAGACCAAACCAGGCAAAAAGGCAAGTGGGAGCGACTTGTCACCCCGAGTAAGGGACAGGCGGGGCGGAGTCGGTCTCAGCACAGCGAAATTCATCGTTGCCGGCTGTGCGGGCCTAGTCGTGCTCTCGCTGGTGATGATTCCCCGGCTGAGCCGCGAAGTCAACATGGTAGACTACTTCAAGAAGGACAGCGAAATCCGGCAGGCTGAGGAAATGATGGAGGATCGGCTTGGCGGCTCCATTCCGGTCCAGATACTGGTCAAAGGGGACTCAAAACATCCCTTTGTCTTGAAGGAAATGCTCAGACTCGAGAAATTCCTGGAGGCACAACCCGACATCCACGACCCACAATCAGTCGCCGATCTTGTCTGCGAGATGAACTGGGTCATGAACGGGCACTACACCATCCCCGAGACGAAAGAGGGAGTGGCGAATCTCTGGTTTTTCATCGAAGGTAATGAGGTGCTGGACCAGCTTGTAGCCAGCAACGGCTCCGAGGCACTCATCCAGGCCAAGCTGGGAACAGTCAACACGAAACGGGTACTTACTCTGGTGAACACGGTTGAGGACTACATACGTCGCGAGTTGAGGACCGATCTGGTTGCGGTGAGACTCTCACTCGCATCGCCTGAATTGGCTGCAGGGTTGAAGCAGGAACGAGTTGAGCGAATACTATCCGCGGTCGACATGGATATCAGGAAGAGAAACCTCACATGGGACTCCGACACTTCCGGCCTGGGGAAGGTCATGGCAGCAGCAGTGGTAGCCGACAGCGGCGGATTGGATGAAGCACTGATTGACACCGCGATGTCCAGGATGGGTGCGTACCTCCATAGCGAGGACTCCGATATCCGGATCGAATCAGAGAGGGTTATCGCGGCAGTCATGGCAGACATTGGTGGCTTCCTACGGACAGGCATCCCTGGCGAAGCTGATATCGTCGCGGTCCTGAGAGAAGTCGTTCCGAGGTCGCAGTACGCCCGAGACCCGGAGATGTTGGACTATGCCGCGGAATCCATGGTCGCGATCATCGCAGACGAGGTAGAGTGGGCAAGAGTGAACCGCCTCATCCGGGAACTGGGTCCTTTCCTGCCGGCGTCGCTGGCAGACGACGAGGAATTCCTGGGTGACCTGCGCGACGACATCTGGGAGATAAACGAAGATTGGACTGCCATTGCCGGTTCGGAGTATGCGAGCCTGCCCGGCAACCCCGAAGTGAAGGACAGGATCGAGCTGTCCGCCCAGCAGACCGGAATGCCCATAATCTACCTGGACCTCGACCGGAACATCGTAAGGAGCCAGGCGTTCAGTCTCATAATCGCCATTCTCCTGGTATTTCTGCTGCTTGCCTACCGACTGAAATCCGCAATTGGCGGGCTGGTTTCGATAACCCCGATTGTCATCACCGTGCTTGTGAACTTCACGGTAATGGCGATCTTCCGAATCCCGCTTGATATCGTTACCGTTCTGATCGGCAGCGTCGCCGTCGGTATCGGCGTCGACTACACCATTCATTTCGTGACCCGGTTCAAGGTTGAGCATGCGCGAGGCAAGACCGAGCTCGAAGCCCTCGACAAAACGCTGGAGACTACAGGAAAGGCGATCATCATCAACGCGCTTGCGGTGACGATGGGGTTCCTCGTGCTCGTCCTGGGGAACATCGTCCCGATGCAGCGCTTTGGCTACCTGATTGCCCTGACTATGATAGTCAGCGCCGTGGCGTCGATCACCGTCCTGCCTGCACTGCTCTTGGTAACAAGAGCCGGGTTTGTCGGAAGGCTCGGGACACTGACCAACGGTCTGGTTTCCAGAGCATCGAACAGAATCCGAATGAGGTAACGTAAAACACTCTACAAGGAGGAGAAAATGAGAAAGTCAGTTCTATCCGTGCTTGCCGTACTTCTGGCGGCGAGCCCGTTCGTGCACCCGGCAGGGTCGCTGAAGGCCGACGAGCCGGAGCTTACGGCTCTCCAGGTCCTGACGGAGGCCGATGCGGTAGTCAACGCACCCGCCGACCAGGAAGTTACTCTTGAGATGATTCTGATTGACGATGCGGGGAACGAAACAAAACGAGGAGCCCGGATGTGGCAGAAGGGAAGCGACCGGAGAATAATCAAGTTTACCTCTCCGGCCGAGCAGAAAGGAATCGGCTTCCTCGACCTGCCGGGTAGCGTGATGTATCTCTACATGCCGGCATTCAAAAAGGTACGCCGGATAGCATCACATGTAACGAACACGAGCTTCGCCGGTACTGACTTCACCTACGATGACATGGCAGCCATCAACTACGCCGACGAGTACAGTCCCACACTACTTGAGAGCGATACCGCCGATGCGAAGCCTGCCGGTCCTCTGGCAGAACCGTATGTCCTGGAGCTGGTGCCTCGGGAAGACATCACCAGCGACTACTCGAAACTGGTCATGTCGGTGCGCAGGGACAACTTCTACCCGGTTCGCATCGAGCACTACTCAAAGGACGGGGAGTTGTGGAAGGTGATGAAGAGGACCGAAATCAAGAGCATAGACGGGTACTGGGTGGCCCGAGAGGTAGAGATGTCCGACCTCAAGAAGGCTCACAAGACAAGAATGGTCCTGGGCGAGATCAAGTTCGACCAAGGTTTGAGCGACGACCTGTTCACCCAGCGTTACCTCAAGCGCAGCGCAGACTGAGGGGAATGACGATGCACAGAATCGCAGCACTCACCGCAATTACGATTCTAGTTTCCGGCATGGCCTTCGCGCAGGCCGGAATCGGCGGGAATCTCCAGACCGACCTCCGGCTGCAGACCGGCGGAGACAACATGTTCTCATGGAACGAGAACAGACTCACCTTGACGCTCAGTGGGAGTCCAACGGCAGACGCACACTACTACAGCGAACTCTGGCTTTCGACCTACGGCTTGCCGGAAGTCAGCAGCAGTTCCAACCTGAGCAAACCCGACCGAGTCTCGCCCTGGGGCCTCGATCTTCGGGAAGCATACGTCGACCTGTACGGGTTCATCTTCCCCTCGCTGGACATCCGGGTCGGCAGGCAACGCATTGCGTGGGGAACTGCAGACAAGCTGAATCCGACCGACAACCTGAACCCTGATGACCTGCGGGATATCTGGGACTTTGGACGCCACCTCGGCTCAGATGCACTGAAGGCCATGCTCTACTGGGGCGACTTCACCTTCACGGGCGCGTACATCCCGACATTCAGACCCGCCGTCCTGCCGACCGGAGAATGGGCCGCAGCTCTGGCTCCTCCGATGGAGCTTCCACCCGGGCTGACGCTGAGGAACCTGACGGACACAGTCGACATGCCGGTGAACAACCCGAAACACACCTCCAGCGGTGGCGTCAGGATTGCTACGGCCCTTCTGGACTACGACCTGTCGCTCAGCTACGTGTATGCCAGAGACGACCTGCCGCTAGCGGACAGCATTGCGTTTATTCCCGTGGACACGATGGGAACCGTGGACGTAACGTCAAGACTTATCTATCCCCGGATGCAGGTTGTGGGAGCGGACCTGGCAGGAGACATGTTCGGTATCGGGGTGTGGGCTGAAGCTGCCGTGTTCCTCCCGGATGAGGTCGTGATGACCCTTGACTTGTCCGCGCTGGGAATGGGCACCCAGGACTCAACCGTATTAGCCGACGAGCCGTACCTCAAGTACGTCCTGGGCGCAGACTACACCTTCAAGAACGGCATCTACGTCAACATGCAGTATCTACACGGCTTCGCTCATGAACGAGGTCGAGCCGGTCTCGAAGACTACGTCATGCTTGGCGCAGAAGTAAAGTTCTTCAATGACAGACTCACGGTCCGACCCATTGCCGGAGGCCTGGCAATCAACGACTACGGTGACATAGCGAACAGCTACGCGGTCCTGTACGGTCCGGAGCTGGCTTACCACCCGGTGGACAATGCCGAGATTCTGCTCGGAGCGCACATCATCGAAGGCAAAGCGACTACCGCCTTTGGCAGAATGAAAGACAACGACGAGGCCTACCTGAAGGTCAAGTACAGCTTCTAGACGGAGGAGTCCGATTCAAGATGGGAGAACAAACGGCGACGCGATACGTATTTCGTAGCAGCTTCTCGGCCATCATCACAGGCACCGGCTTTGAAGTTCCCAGGCGCGTGATGACCAATGCCGAACTTGAGAAGCTGGTCAACACGACCGACGAATGGATTACCGAGCGCACGGGCGTCAAGGAACGTCACATCGCCGACGACAATCAGGCATCATCGGACCTTGGGCTGGTCGCAGCGCGTAGGGCACTTGAGGATGCTCGGACAGACCCGGAAGACGTCGAGCTCATTGTCGTCGGCACGGTCACGCCGGACATGCCCTTTCCTTCGACTGCTTGCATAATCCAGCATCAGTTGGGCGCCCGGAATGCAGCGGCGATGGATGTCAATGCGGGTTGCACCGGATTCATCTACGCCCTCGACATGGCCCGGCACTGCATCGCAGACGGGACCTACCGAACCGTTCTGGTCGTGGGAGCCGAGACTCTGTCCAGGATCACCGACTGGACGGACCGGGAAACCTGCATCCTGCTTGGTGACGGCGCTGGTGCAGCGGTTGTGAAGGCCTCATCCGAACCGAACAAGGGCGTTATCGCCGGTCACCTCGGAGCAGACGGTAGACACGGCGAAGTTCTCTGGGTCCCCGGTGGCGGCTCCCGGCGCCCCCCAACGGCGGAGACGGTCAAGAACGGGCTCCACTACATGAAGATGGACGGCAGGGCTATCTTCAAAGTGGCCGTACTCAGCATGGTTCGCACAGTCAGACGGCTGATGGAGAAAACAGGCCTCGGCCCGGACGACGTTGACCTCATCATACCGCATCAGGCAAACCTCCGTATCATCGAGGCGGTTGCCAGGCAACTCCGTATCCCGATGGAGAAGGTGTTCGTCAACATCCAGAAGTACGCCAACACCTCAGCGGCGACCTGCATCATAGCCCTTGATGAAGCCCGCAAGTCCGGCCGCATCAAGCCCGGAGATGTCACAATCCTGGTCGCCTTTGGCGCAGGCCTCACTTGGGGCGGCGTGGCAATTCGCTGGTAGAGTCCGAGAAGACAGAGTAGTGGGACAAACCCGGAGGAGTTATGGGGACACATTACTTATCTCCTACCCATCCAACTTCGTCTACTTGCGTTTCCTGGCAGTCTTCCCGGCCCGGCGGGTGGACGTGCAGTTCCCGACAACCGGGTCAGGATGTCCTTTCCTGTTGCACATCGCCTGCCAGCATATTGGCCGGGCAGTGAAAGTCACGCCGGGTCCGGCGGTGGTCAGTGGCCTGATGCGGCTGCCGTGGCCGCGGCCGGAGCGAGGGTCGTGACGGTGATGGTGATGAGCACCGTGATGGATGTCATGTCGGGTTTCGTGGCGAAGGCCATGATCGTTCTCAGCCTGAGCTTCTTTCCGGTGCTCATGCCGGATGTCATGTCGAGCCAGAGCACGACGACCGCGTCCGAAGTCAGAGCAAGGGTCGTGACGAACACCGTGTCGGACTTCGTGACGGATGTCATCAAGAGGAACAT
>JAUWNN010000193.1 GCA_030612625.1 Caldifarciminota bacterium | reverse complement strand
CATTGCCCACTCGATGCGGCACTGGGACGAGATCGCTTCCGGTCTGCGCGAATCACCGCGCAAGCGCAAAAGCCAGCACGGAAGACTGTCATCTAAAATCTCGCGCTTCAAGTATCTTCGTTAAGTTAGCGCTTATGGGGGCTACCCCCCCCCTTGACCCCTAATGCTACCTTTCTGGGCTATGATGTCAACCGTCGCTCCGTGATGACCCGCCCCTCTTGTTGGGGTTCTCTCCGCTCCGTCCGAGTCCGGGCAAGCTGCCGGTCTCAGCCCCAGGAAGGCTCAGTCCGGCAGCCGGCAGCAGTCGCAGCACGCCCAGGAAGCGTCCTGCTTTGTGCTGCCGTCCCGGTTTCGGACTCCGCTCCGTTCACTCATATCATTCCCACCCTGACATCACTACGCTTGACTTAGTTGTGTCTGTGTCGCTCCGTGATGCCGTGCCCTGCCAGTGGCAGCGAATTCCGCTCCGTCCGGCCCCGGCTCAGCCCGCTTGCGCTGCCCGCCCTCAGGCCCGGGTAAGCTGCCGGGCTCAGCGCCAGGAGCGCTCAGTCCGGCAGCCCGCGCCAGTCGGCTACCGCCCAGGAAGCGGCAGCCTTTGTGTCGCGGCCCCGAGGGCAGTGTGGCGGTCAGCCGGCCCCGCACTCCCGTGTTGGGTCGCCAGGAGCGTCCGCCAACTGGGTCAAGCGCGGGGCCGTGCCGAGGCGAGCGGGCCAGCCGGATCCCGACTCCGCTCCATTCGCAATTATGATTATGTCGTTTACTCATCATGCCGGATGTAGTATGATCAATGAGAATTGGCAACACAGGATTCGATAACCCACGAAAATCGGCACTTAGCGTACCGTAAGATGGGGTTGCTTGAGTTTCAGTCGCGCTTTCCCAGTGAAAAAGAGTGTCACGAGTACATGACAAAGAAACGATTTCCCGAAGGCTTTTCATGTCCGCGCTGTGGTTCATCGGCGTCAGGAACGGTGCAGACCCGCAGCTTGTGGCAGTGCAAAGCTTGCCGTGCTCAGGTTTCTCTCACATCCAGAACGATGTTCCATAAGAGCCGTACACCCCTGCGCCAGTGGTTTTGGGCAATCTTCCTGGTCGCGTGTGACAAACGCGGTCACTCGGCACTGCAATTGAGCAAGGAACTGAGTATCCTCTATGTTCGAGCATGGTTGATGCTGCACCGAATTCGAACCGCTATGGCCCATCGTGACGCTCGATATCAACTGACCGGAGTAGTGGAGATGGACGAAGCCTACTTCGGAGCTCCCGATCCGGGGCAGAAGGGACGTGGTACGCGGAGGGCAAAAGCACTTGTGGCACTGGGACTTAGAACTGACGGCAAACCACGTTTCGTGAAGATGCTGACGATCAAACGCCTTGACGCTCGTTCGGTGAAGGCTTTTGCCGAAGCGAGCATCGCACCGGGTAGTACGATCCGCACGGACGGCCTTAATGTCTATCGCGGACTGAGTCAACGAGGCTTCCGACATGAACCGACGGTCGCTCCGGGCAAGACCGAAGATGCCGTACTGCACTGGACTCATACCATTATCTCCAACGTCAAGGCTTTCATCACTGGGGCGTTTCATGGTCTGCCCGACAAGCATATCCAGCGCTACTTGGACGAGTTCTGCTATCGTTTCAACCGCAGGCACCGCGAAACGGAATTGTTCGACCGGCTGCTCTTGGCCTGCGTGACAGGTCCCGCCAAGACCCGTGATGAGCTAACGACATAATCATATTCGCAATTGTCATTCCGGGCACGGCATCACTACGCTTTGCTACGTGGTCACGCCGCCGTTGTGTCCCCGCTTTCCCCCGGCGCGCATCCTGCTCCTCGCAGGATGCACGCAGAGGCGGGCCGTCCCGATGACGACCCGCCTGGTCCCAACCCGCCAGCCCCGATTAGACCGGGGCGGACGTGTTGAAGACTTCGGTCCTGATTGCTTCCAGGACACTCTGGGACAGACCCCGAGCCTGCCAGGTTCCAATCAAGACAGCCGCCTCGATTGCCAGGGACTCACCTGACACGCCGGTGTTCTGTAGCCTCCACATCTGACCTCCGAAGGCCTTGTAGTAGACCCGCGTCAGCATACTGACACCCTGGGCGTCGAGCGTCTAACCCACGGCTTCGTACATGGCCATGATGTCCTGCGTGTTGGCCGAGAACTTCGCTGACATGTGGGGCCGCAGGGCCTCGCATATCTGCTGGATTCGCGCGGTGTCGTACTTCGCTTCCCACCGTGCAATCCTATCTTCGGCCGAAACCTGGGGACGTTACCCATGTTTCCGCAATCCCCTGACCGCTATCGGCTGACGGCCTCCGGCAGGACAGAGCGGTGGCTGTGCTGTCGCGCTCTACGTCAGCCGGCTGCTGATAGCTGTTGGCCGCTACTGGTTTCACGCTTGGTTGACAGCGGGATTCAGGTGCTTGGTAAACCCGGGTCGTTGACTTGACAGGAGCCAGGGGTTTGCTATTCTGGCTGCAGATTTGTCGTGTCTTACAAAGGAGGCGCACATGGTAAGAAGATTTCTGATTCTGTCCGTCCTGCTTGTTGCAGGTTTCGGACTCTCAACCGCTGAGGCGAACCAGGCTCAAAAGTATCCCGGCAGTCTGCTCAAACCCGGTGTCATGGAACAGGTCAAGCCCGGGATGTTACCGTTTACCGGCCTCGGGCTTCTGCCGGACCAGGAGCCGGAAGGAACCATACTGCTGCCTGACAGCTTCGCGGGCATGCCTGTTCCCCGAAGCGTCGTGTGCAGTGACAGCAACAAAGTCTACCTCGGCGGCGGCATAGGCTACGACTCCCACGAAGGCGTCATCGTCATCCACGGCACAACCCGGGAGAAAATCGCCCGGGTTCCTCTCACCGGGGTGTGCTGGAGCATGGTGTACAACCCGGCTAACAACAGGGTGTATTGCTCAGCCGACGGTTCGGCCAATGAGGTCGTCGTCATTGACTGTGCGGCAGACACGGTTGTTGCCAGAGTCCCGGTCGGAGACCACGCTTACGAACTGGCTCTGAACCGGACCGGGAACAAGGTGTATGCGGCCAACTTTGGCTCCGGGACCGTGACCGTGATAGACGCGACCGTGGATACGGTCATCACCGACGTTTCGGTCGGAGGCGCTCCCTACGGCCTGACCTGGAACGCAACCGATAACAAGGTGTATTGCGCCAATTGGCTGAACGGGAACGTAGCGGTGATTGACGGCATAACCAATCAAGTCGTAGCCACCATTCCGGTCGGAACCAAACCCGCCCGCCTCTGCTGGAATCAAACCAACAACCGGGTCTACTGCGTCAACTGGGACAGCTTTACCGTCACGGTCATCGACGGGGCGGTCGATACGGTCATCACCACGGTCGGGGTCGGCGGCAACCCGACGTGGATTCTGTGGAACCCTGTGAGCAACAAGGTCTACTCGTCCAATCAGAGCTCGGGCAGCGTCACGGTCATCGACGGCGAAACCAGCACCGTGCTCGCCACGATTCCGATTGCGTCCGGTTGCTACTCGCGTGGCCTCTGCTGCAACGAACACGACAACAAGGTCTATTGCGGCGCAAACGACGTCGGGTCTCACCACACCGTTACGGTCATCGACGGAGAAGAGGACTCGCTCATCACGTACATCTCGACCGGGAACACGGTGGACGACCTCGCCTGGAACCCCGAGGAAAACGACATCTGGTGCGCATGCTTCGACGAAGGCAAGTCGGCGGCGATTGACGGCGGGACGAATACGGTGGTCGCGTATGTTGATGTCGGCTGCGAACCCCAGGCACTGGCCTGGAACCCGACCAATAACAAGGTCTACACGGCGAACGGCTACAAGTCCAACACTGTGAGTGTGATTGACGGCGAAACCAACACAGTAGTTGCGGTCGTCCCGGCCGGCGGACGGCCGTGGGACGTTGTCTGCAATCCGACCAGCAACAAAGTCTATTCGGCGAACTACACCGGCTGCAGCGTCACGATTATCGACGGGTCGGCCGATACCGTAATCACCACCGTCTCGGCCGGCACTTTTCCCGAGGCCCTCTGCTGGAACGAAACCGGCAACAAAGTTTACTGCGCCAACCAGGGCGGGAACGTGACGATAATCGACGGCGTGACCGACAACGTCATCGCCACAGTGTCCACCGGCTACTGGCCCTGGGACCTTGTCTGGAACGCCACCGGCAACAAAATCTACTCCGCAAACCTGATGAGCGCTAACGTCACCGTCATTGATGGTGTGACCAACCAGGTTGTCGCCACGGTGTCAACCGGCACCGGTCCCCAGGCCCTGTGTTGGAACAGAACCGACAACCGGGTCTACTGCGCGAACCAGTCGGTCTCAACCGTATCGGTAATCGACTGCAATGTGGACACGGTCATAGCCAGCGTCAATGTTGGCGACAAACCCTGGTGTCTGGCCTGGAATGCTGCCGAAAACAGAGTCTACTGCGGAAGCAAAGACGACGACACCGTGACGGTAATCTGCGGCAAGCATAACACGGTAATCGCGACGGTTCCGGTCGGAGACAGGCCGGTTGCCCTGCTCTGGAACTCCACTAACAATGTGGTCTACTGCTGCTGCCGGGGAGGCGGTGTGACCGTTATTGACGGACGCACCAATCAGGTGGTCGCTACTCTGCCTGTGGGCTCAACCCCGGTTGCCCTGGCTTTGAGCCGAACCGACAGCAAGCTGTACGTTGCCAACGAAATCGGGAGCAGCGTGAGTGTATTCAGGGACACGCTCACGGGCGTGGAAGGGTCGGCCCGGATTCCCCTGCCGCAAGTACCGGGACTGCTGTGCAACTCACCGAACCCTTTTGTTTCGTTCACAGCGGTAACCTATCAGGTTCCAACCCGGACCAGAGTCAGACTCAAGGTATACGATGCATCCGGGCAGGTAGTCGCTACTCTTGCCGACGGTATTCACAAGCCCGGGTCCTACAAGACGGTCTGGGACGGGCGGAACGGCTCCGGCACGCCGGTTGCGTCCGGGGTGTACTTCTGCAGCCTGAAAGCCGGCACGTCCACGTTCACCCGGAAAATACTGCTTTCGAAGTAACAGAGACGAAATGGAGGAGACATGAGATGGCGATTCCCGGTTCCGGTGATTGCCCTGTTGGCCTGCCTGACGGCTGTGGAGGCCGCGGACGTAGAAATATCATATCCCCGGAATTCCGATAACGAACTGCAAGGCGCAAGGAGAAAAGGCAAAACAACAACCCAAAGGAGGTTGGAGATGAAAAAGCAGTTCATGTTCTGCACCGCGCTCGCGGTCCTGCTCGGATTAACCCTCGCAGGCGGGCCCGTATTCGCCCAGCAGAGATGGGAGAGGAACTACGGGGGGGCGGACGGCGATTATGGTTACTCCGTCCAGCAGACTCAGGACGGGGGCTACATCGTCACGGGAAGTGCCGAGAACAGCGACCATGTCTACCTCGTCAAGACCAATCCCGGGGGCGACACCCTCTGGACCAGGACCTACGGAGGAAGTGTGGCGGATGGGGGTAGCTCCGTCCAGCAGACGCAGGACGGGGGCTACGTCGTCGCGGGTGTGACCGGTTCTTTCGGGAACGGCAATCAGGTTTACCTCGTCAAGACCAATGCCTCAGGAGATACCCTCTGGACCCGGGCCTACGGGGGGGCGGACTGGGATGTAGCTTACTCCGTCCAGCAGACTCAGGACACGGGCTATATCGTCTCGGGAATGACCTATTCTCCCGGGAACTGGCAGGTCTACCTGATCAAGACCAATGCCGGGGGCGACATCGCCTGGACCCGGACCTACGGGGGGGCGAACCACGATTTTGGTAACTCCGTCCGGCAGACTTATGACGGGGGCTACGTCATAGCGGGATCTACCCGTTCTTTCGGGACC
>JAUWNN010000068.1 GCA_030612625.1 Caldifarciminota bacterium | reverse complement strand
AAGCACAATCCCGGTCTTCTCCTCCACATTCGCCTTGACCACCTGGGCCAGCTCATACACGTCAGAGAACCGGGCACTGCCGGTGTTAACGATGAAGTTGGCGTGCTTTTCCGAAATCTGGGCTCGGCCAACGGTTTTTCCCTTGAGCCCGCATTGCTCGATGAGCCGACCGGCAGGCTCCTGTTCCGGATTCCTGAAAAAGGAACCGGCCGAAGGCTCTTGAGGCTGCTTTGCCAGACGCCGTTCTCTAATCTCTTGACTCCTGACTTTTGGCTTTTGGCTTTTGACTTTCTTCAGCCGCAGCACCACCTCGGTCACCACCAGCCCCTGCCCAATCACCGGCCGGCGATAATCCCTTGCCAGTTCGGCTTTCTTAAATTCCCTGGTCCGGCCTGAGCAGTCCATCACGATAACCTCATCAAGAACATCTGACAGCGATTTGCCAAACGCGCCCGCATTGGTATGCAGGCCGCCGCCGACCGTTCCCGGAATCCCGGCCAGGAACTCGGCTCCGTTCAGGTCGGCCTGACCAGCGGCTTCGGCAATGTCGTCCAGCATCGCTGTGCCGCCGGCCCTGACCTTTTGGCCCTGCACCGTTATCAAGCTGAACCGGCCGCCCAACTTCAGGACCACCCCGCGCAACCCCTGGTCAGAAACCAGCACATTCGACCCCTGACCCAACACCCACCATTCGACTCCGCGCGACCGGCAAATGGACAGAACCCTGGCCAGAGCCTTGGTGTCACCAACCTCAACCCACAAGTCAACCGGACCGCCGATCCGGAACGTCGTATGCTCGGCCAGCGGTTCGTCAATCTTGACAACGACCGCTTCGCCGGCTAAAGCTCTGCTAATATCTGCTCGCCAGTCCGCCATATACTTCCTGCTCCCAGAGTCAGCACCACATCCCCGGACCTGACCCATTCTTTCAAGAACTTGGGCACATCATCAAGGTCGGGCACGTGCTGAATTATCAGGCCGCTTTTCCCCTGAGCCTTCACCGCATCAATAATCAGCTTCTCATCTACGCCTTCAATTGCCGGCTCAGACGCAGCATAGATGCCGGTAATCACTACTGCGTCCGATGAGTCAAAAACCTTGCCGAACTCCTTTGCCAGCAACTTTGTCCTTGTGTACCGGTGGGGCTGGAAAACAACCCACAACCTCTTCTTGGGAAACGCATGGTGCAGCGTTTCCACTGTCACGCGCACTTCGGTCGGATGGTGGCCGTAATCATCGTAAACCACTACACCCTTCTTCTCGCCTTTCCGCTCCAGTCTCCGGTGCACCCCGGCAAATGTGGCCAGTGCCTGCTCCATGGCCCCAAATCCGACCCCGAGTTCGGCACCGACCGCAATTGCAGCCAGGATGTTCTGCACATTGTGCATTCCCGGCATCCCGAGGCTGAATCTGCCGACTTCCTTACCCTCATGCAACAAGGTGAATGCCGAGGAAAACGAATAGAGCTGGACATCCTTGGCCCTGAACACAGCCGGGCTTTCAACACTGTATGTGACAAGCCGGCGCTTCACCCGCTTCCGGATTGACCGCGCTGCCGGCGAATCAAGACACAGAATAACGCTGCCGTAGAAAGGCACCCGGTTGACAAACCGAACAAAGGTCCGCTTGATGTCTCCAAGGCTCTTGTAGAAATCAAGATGCTCAGCCTCGATATTGGTCACCACCGCTATCGCCGGATAAAGCACCAGGAATGACCGGTCGCTCTCGTCCGCTTCAGCCACCAGGTACTCAGACTGGCCCACCCGTGCCCCGGCATCTGCGCCCAGAACCCGGCCTCCAATCACGATGGTCGGGTCAAGCCCGGCCCGCTCCAGAAGATGCCCAGCCATTGAGGTAACCGTGGTCTTGCCGTGGCTGCCTGAAACCGCAACCGCAAACTTCATCCTCATCAACTCAGCCAGCATCTCGGCCCGCCGAATCACCGGCACCCCTTTCTTACGCGCGAACTCAAGTTCCGGGTTGTCTGAAGGCACTGCGGTCGAATACACCACCACTTCAGCATCGGAGCAGTTGTCTGCCGAGTGGCCGATAGTAATCTTGACCCCGGACTGTGCCAGCCTCTTCGTAATGTCGCTCTCCTGCAAATCCGAACCCGAAACATCGAATCCCAGATTCTTCAGCACCAATGCAATGCCGCTCATCCCCACCCCACCGACACCCACGAAATGGACATGTCTCAGGCGGCCAAGCACTGGACTATCCTTTCTGCGACCACCTGGGCCGCATCAGGACGAGCCGCTTCACGGGCCGCCTGAGCCATTTTCTTGCGGCGCTGCTCGTCATTGATAAGGGCATGAACTGAAGAAGTAAGCCCGGACAGGCGATTCTGGTCCAGAATGATGGCTGCACCGATGGATGCCAGATACTGGGCATTGGCGTCCTGGTGTCTATCGGTGGCATATGGGAAGGGCACTAAGATGGCAGGGATGCCAAAGGCAACGAGTTCTGACAGGACCATACCGCCTGCCCGGGAAACAGCAATTGTCGCTTGCTTGTACAGTTCTTCTGGCCGGTCGGTGAACTCCACCAGCTCACAATTCCCGGACCGGACCCGGGATTTCACTAAATTATAGTCACGTCTGCCCGCAAGGATGATGAATCTGAGATTGGTGAGTGCCGCGGCAGCATCGAGTGCAGCCAGGTTCAGAGCCCTGGCCCCCTGGCTGCCGCCCAATACGAGAACGGTCCGGTTGTCATCGCTTCTCTTTCCCACCGCAATCTCAGGTCGCAGCGGATTGCCGGTCACCATCCGGTTGGGTCCGGTCTTCCCCGCAGCCGGGAAAGCAAGAAAGCATTCTCGGGCCCGAGGTGCAAAGAACCTGGTAACCCGACCTGGAATCCGGTTCTGCTCCAGCAGGAAGAACGGCTTGCCCAGAATTTGGGCGCAGAGCAGCGGCGCGGCACCAACATACCCGCCTGCAGCAACAACCGCATCCGGGTCAAACCCGCGCACCAGACTCCATGAGCGGATAACCCCACGCAGAAAAGTCCAGGGCCAGCGCAACTTGGCAAGAAGCCCCTTACCCACAAACCCTGCTGCCGGCACCGGCTCGAACCGGCACCCGCGCTTGCAGACCAGGTCACGTTCCAGCCCTTCAGGTCTGCCGACCCAGACAATTTCCATCTTTCGCTTCATCAGTTCATCGGCGAGCGTCAGGGCCGGAAACACGTGGCCCCCGGTGCCGCCCGCGACCAGCATGACTCTAATGTCGCCTCCTGCTGTATCTCGAAACGTTCAGAACCACCCCGGCCGCAAAGAGATTAGTCACAAGGGCAGACCCTCCATAACTGATGAATGGCAGCGGCTGCCCGGTCACCGGCAGAAGGCGCAGCGCAACGCCGATATGGACAAGCGCGTATATGAATATCGTAACCACGAGTCCCGATGCCACGTACTGGCCGGAAAAGAACCTGGTCTCCCGTCCAATCCACATCCCCCTGAGCAGGAAAACTCCGTAGAGCAGGAAAATGCCCAGGCTGCCGACAAACCCGAACTCTTCACAAAACGAAGCGATGGCAAAATCGGTGTGCAGATTGGACAGGAAATAGAACTTCTGCTTGCCTTGGCCCAGCCCCTTGCCGAGCGGGCCGCCTGAGCCGATGGCAATCAACGACTGCTGCTGGTCATAACACTCACCTTTGATGAAGCTATTCCACCGTTTGTTTGCATAAGGCACTCTCCACACTAACAACACCAGGACCCCTATCGCCACAAGACCGACTGGAGCAAGATACTTGAACTTCACTCCGACAAGGAAGAAGAGCACCAGCGATGACATCGCCATAATTGCGGTCGTGCCGACTGCCGGCTGCAGCGCGGTCAGGCCAAGAAACACAATTACCATTGCGCCGGGCTTTATGATTGAGTTCCAGAAGTCCCACTTCGGGTCAAGCTTTTCCTTCAGGTTCGCGAAATAGAACGCCAGCCACATCGGCAGCACAAACTTGGCAATCTCCGCAGGTTGGATTGAGACCTGCATGAAACGCAACCAGCGTCTCGCACCCCCGAACTTCTGCCCGATGACCGATGTCAGAATCAGCAGTATGATAACCAGGAAAAGCAGCCACCAGCCAAACCGGCCGTTCAGCGCGGTGTGCCGCAGCTTGAGACCAATGAACAGCGCCACCAGACCAACCCCGGCACGTATTACTTGAGCTATCACAGTACCAGAACCGCGGTGAAACGTGGCAGCATACACTACCATCAGACCGACCATCGCCAGAGTGACAACGACAAACAACAATATGGGGTCAACCGGGTGGTTGGGACGTTGACCATCACCTGACCTGGTCAAAGCGGACAACCTCCTTCTTGAATGCTCTGCCCCTTTCCTGAAAGTCGGCAAACTGGTCAAAGCTGGCAAAAGCCGGCGAGAAAAGGACCACGTCACCGGGCCCGGCCTTTTTCCGCGCTGTGCCGACCGCCTCGCGCAGGTCCTGACACACATCAAACCTGCGAAAACCGACCCGGGTCAGCAGTCGTGCCAGCTTGTGACTGCTTTCACCCATCAACACAGCCCACTTCGCTTTTCTCGCAACCAGATGCACGTAGCCGTTCACCGGCAATCCTTTTTCCTTGCCGCCGGTGATAAGCACCACTTTGCGATTGAAGGCTTCAAGCGAGCTCATTCCTGCGGTCGGATTCGTGCACATACTATTATTGTAGAACTCCACCCCATCCAGCCGGCCCACCAGCTCAAGCCGGTGAGCAAGCCCGGTGAAATCGGCAAGTAACCCCCGCACCGGCCCGGAACGGATTCCCAGAATCTTGACCGCGCAGATGGCTGCGAGCGCATTCTGCACATTGTGCCGGCCCGGCAGCTTGAGCCTGCTGACCCTGGCGATCCTGGTTCCTTCAAACCAAAACCAGCCTTTGCTCAGACACCCGCCTCGCACTCTGCGTCTCATCGAGAAAAAGAGCTTCTTTGCCCTGCCCCGCTCCTTTGCTCTCATCACAATCGGGTCGTCACAGTTCAGGACTGCATAGTCTTCATCGTTCTGCCGGTCCAGTATTCTGAATTTGCACTCAGCATATTTCTCCAGTCTCCGGTGCCGGTTCAGATGGTCCGGTGCAACATTCATTATCACCGCCACTCTGGGCGCGAACCAGCGCGCCCTTTCAAGCTGGAAACTGGACGCCTCAACCACATAGAAGTCCTGCTCCGGCATGTTGAGTGCGGCTGACAGCGGCTTTCCCGGAGCCAGGTTCCCGCCTACAAACACCCGTTTGCCCGCCTGCTCGAGCATCCCGGCAATCAGAGCGGTAGTAGTTGACTTGCCGTTAGTGCCGGTAACCGCGACAACCGGACCGCGCACAAGCCGGCTTGCCAGGTCCAGTTCATCCAGAACAACAATCTTCCTGCTCCGCAGAAGCCTTAGCTTCTCGTTGTCCTCACTGATTCCCGGACTTACCACCGCAAAGTCCACTCTGGCTGACTCCGGTTTTCGGACCAGCCGCAGCCCTCGCTGCTTGAGCCTTTGCACCGCAGGTTTCCAAAGCACCGCAGGATTGTCATCGTATCCGGACACCTTTACTCCGAGCCTGAGCAGAAACCGGGCCGAAGCAATCCCGGCTCGGCCCAGTCTGAGAACCAGCACCCGGCTCTTCTTCAGTTCCTCACGTGTCGGTGCCTTCCTCATTACCGGATCTTCAAACTGGCCAAGGCCACCAGGCCGAACAGAACCGCCAGAATCACGAACCTTGTAACCACCTGTGACTCGGCCCAGCCCTTGAGCTCAAAATGGTGGTGAAGCGGTGCCATCCTGAAAAGCCGCTTGCCTCCTGTTGTCCGGAAGTAGACCACCTGGAGCAAGACCGAAACCGCTTCTATCACAAAAATCCCGCCAATCAGGAGCAGCAGCATCTCATGTTTGGAAACGATTGCGGCCAGAGCCAGGGCTCCACCCAGAGGCAAAGAGCCGGTATCTCCCATGAACACCTGAGCCGGATGGCAATTGTACCACAAGAAACCGAGGCAGCCGCCGACCAGGGCCAGGCAGTAGACCGCCATCTCTCCGCTTCCGCTCACGAACATGATGTTCAGGTAATCGGCAATCTTGACATGACCCGACATATAGCACAGCAGCGCATAGCTTCCCAGAGCCACAAGCAGCAGCGAAGCCGCCAGACCGTCAAGTCCATCTGCAAGATTCACCGCATTCGAACCACCCACCAGGACAATCATGACAAACGGGATGTAGAACCAGCGAAACTCAATTGCGACATTCTTGAATAGCAGGAAATTGGTCTGCGACTTTATTGCCGGGTCCAGAGGATGGAAATAGAGTACCGCGCCAACAAACAGCGCCAGCCCGAACTGACCGATAAGCTTGGTCGTTTTGCTAAGCCCGCGCGGTTTTCAGCGCCGCACCTTGACATAGTCGTCCAGGAATCCGCGCGCGCCCAGCCACAAAAGGACCAGAATTCCAAGCTGAACCAGCCGGTTAGTCAAATCCCCGAACAGCAGTATACCCACAAGGCTTGCGGCCAGAATCAGTATGCCGCCCATAGTTGGGGTGCCGGCCTTGGCCCGGTGTCTCTCCGGAACCTCTTCCCGCACATTCTGGCCAATCTGCAGCCTTCGCACCGAACGAATCAACACCGGCCCAAGCACCAGTGTCAGCACGATGCTGACAGCGGCCGCAGCCGCGGCTCGGAAAGTGATATAACGAAAAAGATTCAAGGGACTGAAAGCTTCGCGCAAAGGCCAGAGCAGATGGTATAACATTAGCCTGAAGCAGAAGTCAGAGTGCAGAATGCAAAGTGCAAATCAAAGAAATCCAAATGACGAAATCCAAAGGCCAAATCAAATCCAAATTCCCAATGTCCAAATGGAAAACACACCACAGCCATTATTTTGGCATTTGAGCTTTGACATTGATTAGTCATTTGAACCTAGAACTTCAAGCTTCTCCCTTTTCTGCCTTTTGACTTGACCCGCATCAGCCCATCTCTTTCAACAGTTCATCTACCACTTTCCTGTCATCAAAAGGCAACCTCTCGGTGCCGACTATCTGGATTTCTTCATGGCCTTTTCCCGCGACAACCACCGTATCATCCGGTCGCGCTCGCTCCAGGGCCAGACGGATTGCCTGGCGCCGGTCCGGTTCGACAACCTGCTCGCCGCCGCCATTCATGCCCTTGAGAATCTGCTTGATTATTGCATCAGGCGCTTCGCTGCGCGGGTTGTCCGAAGTCAACACCACAACGTCAGCCAGGTCTGCCGCGACCCGGCCCATCAGCGGCCGCTTGGCCTGGTCCCGGTCGCCACCGGCCCCGAAAACCACCAGCACCCTGCCTTTAGTAAATTCCCGCACCGTCTCCAGCATGAGCTTGAGTGCCTCCGGTGTGTGAGCGTAGTCCACAAACACCTGAAACCTGCGACCGGTGCCAATCCGCTCCAACCGGCCCGGCACGTTCTCAAGCGCCTCAACACCGGCGCGAAGAGCATCAAGCGGCCACTCCAATGCACACCCGGTGCCAAACGCAGCCAGCAGGTTTGTGAGATTATATCTTCCTGCCAGTTTCAGCCGCACCGGTATGGTCTTACCCTGATACCTGATTTCAGTCTCAAGCCCGTCCGGCTCGACCTTCTTCACCTCACCGGCAACATCTGGAACCGGCTCCAGGTCCGGTCTGGTGCCATACCGCAGAACCCGGGCCCGAGTTCTGTCCGCCATTTCCCGGCCCACACTGTCGTCCTGGTTCACCACTGCAATGCTTGTTGGCCCAAGTTCAGTGAAAAGCTTGAGCTTGGCTTCGCGGTACGCCCTGATTGTCTTGTGAAAATCCAGATGGTCCTGACTGAAATTGATAAACACCGCCACCTTGAAATCCAGGTCAAAAACCCGGTCCAGCTCCAGGCCGTGGGAAGAAACCTCGGCAATACACAGAGGAACCTGGTGCTCCACCATCCGGGCAAGCATCTGAACCAAGTCAAGGCTCTCGGGCGTAGTCTGGCCTGCCTTGGAACTCTCAACCCCATCCCAGTACTCGACCGTGCCGACGAACCCGGGTTCGCTCCCCATACTCCTGGCTATCGAGCGCAGCAGGTAACTGGTCGTTGTCTTGCCATTAGTGCCGGTAATTCCGACCAGGTCAAGCTTGCGGGACGGAAAGCCATAGAAACGGTTCGAAACCTGAGCCAGGAACCTGCGCGGAGACTTGGTCAGCACGATGTTCACCCATCCCCTTCTCACCCGGTTCAGGTCTGTGGTTGCCACTGCGACCGCGCCCCGATTCACAGCATCGTTAATGAACTCGGTCCCGGAAACCCGAAACCCGTCAACAGCAACAAACAGATACCCACGTTTCACCCGTGTCGAGTGATATGCAACACCCTTGATTTCGGTTTCCGGCTTCCCGTGAATGGTGCAGGGAATCCCTCTGACCAGCTCTTGAAGTCGCTTCATTGGATGACGCTTGACGCATTACGCTTGACGCAAGACGCCCAATGCCTGACGCGTGATGCGTGATGTGTAATGCGTGATGTGTAGATTGTGGGCTCTCGACTGCGCATTCTTTCAAGCATCAACAGTTGCTCTCCGATATCCTTGAACAGTGGACAGGTAACACCACTGGAAAAGCGGTTTGTCTTGGGCTCATCAATCATCACCGCAATCACGTACCGCGGCCGCTCCTTTGGGAAAAACCCAACAAAGGACATTACCGCCAGGGTATCGGAATAAGTCCCGTCCGGTTCAAGCTTCTGAGCGGTTCCTGTCTTTCCGCAAACCTCGGTCCCGGGAATCGCGGCCATTGTCCCGGTTCCTTCGGTCACGACCTTTGCCAGGATTTCCTTGGTCCGTACCGCAGTCTGCTTGCTCAGAGTCTGTCTCACTTCGACCCGCCTGAACCGGCGCAAGCTGCGGCCATTCGCTTCCACGGACCGGATAAGGAACGGCCGGACGTAAGCTCCGTCGTTCGTCAGGCACAGATACGCGGCTGCCAGTTGCAGCAGTGTCACTGACACCCCCTGGCCGAAAGCGTTGTTTGCCATGCGCAAAGCGGTCAGCTTCGAAGGCTTGTCAAGCATTCCCCGGGCCTCACCCGGCAGCCCGATTCCAACCCGGCTCCCGAACCCCAGAGCCCGGGCTGTCGAATAGAACAACTCCTTGTCCACCTCCAGCGATAGCATTGACACGCCCGGATTCGAAGACTGCACCAGCAGCCCGTCGAAATCCAAAATCCCGTGTTTGTGCACGTCGCGAATCTTCTCGCCCTGGATTTCAATAAGCCCTTCGGAGACATCGTACTTCTGGCTTGTCAGCTTGTATGCATTCGGGCTCTCAAGCGCTGACGCGCAAATCACTATCTTGAATGAACTGCCGGGTTCGAATTGGTCATACACCGCGGTGCAAGGATACAGGCTTTGAGAATAACGCCGGAACCGGACCGGGTCATAAGTCGGGTAGTCAACCATTCCCAGAATCGCACCGGTCGCAACATCCAGCACGACTACTGCCCCACGCAGGGCTACGGTTCTATCTACCACCAGACCAAGGGCCCGGTAGCATATCGCCTGAATGTCAGCATCCAGGGTCAGGTGTATTTCTGCTCCTTTCACCGGTTCAACGCGCGGAAAACTTGGATACGGCAGCCGGTGTCCGGACCCGTCCAGGAGCATCAGCTCCCAGCCGGACTGCCCGCGCAGAATGGAATCGTACCATGTCTCGATACCGGCCAGCCCGCCATCCTCGATTCCGATGAAACCAACCACATCAGCGCAAGCCGCGCCATGCGGATACTGACGTTGGATTCTGCCTTCGAGCTCGGTGCAGTCACCAACCCGATACTTCACAATCATCCGCCACAGAGAGTCACGCTGAATGCGGTCAAGTTGGCGCGAAAAACAGAACCTCTGGTCATGCTGGCCAAGCTCCTGTCGCACCTGTTTTTCACTGCCCAGACCGGCGGCGGCCAGGAGAGAGACAAGTGAGTCCTTGCATCTGACCTTCCAGGGCGAGACATAAACCAGATAATAGGAATGGTTAAGGGCCAGGGCCCGACCTTGGCAGTCATAGATCTGGCCCCGGTCCGGACTCAGTTTGAGAGAATCGGTATGCTGGTCCTCGGCAAGCTTCTTGTAGTGGCTGTGGCGACCAATCTGGATGTAGCCCATCCAGAGCAGAACAAGTCCCGACACTGCCAGAAGGACCACCAGGACAAACTTATTCCGCCGGTCTCCGGCACTCAATGCGGGCTACCGTTCCGCAGGGCCAGCATCACTGGCAGGCTGTCCGTTTCCTCAGACGCAACCCGGTCCGGCTCGGTCTGAGGTACGAACTCAGGCCTGCCGGCCGCAACCCAGAGCGATTCAAGTCGGCAGTATCCTCCCAGCCGGTCCAACTCGGCCTGAGTTCTGCCCAGCTTCTCGACCTTGAACTGCCGCTCGGTTTCCAGGTTTGAAACCTCCTTGGTAAGCATCAGACTGCAGTTGTGCATGTACAGGTATCCTAGTGCAACCGCGCACAGAAAAACAACAATCCCCAGAGGGACAAACGTCCTCTTGAGTCTCATGACAACACCTCCCCTGCTCTCAGCCTTGCCGAACGCGCCTGCGGATTCTCCAGCACTTCCGCGATACCCGGCCGCACCGGTTTCGGTGTGAGCACTTTCACTTTTCCCTGGTTTCTGCCTTCACGCAGGGCCTGCTTTGCCAAGCGGTCCTCGAGCGAATGATAAGCAATTACCACCAGCCTGCCGCCCGGCACCAGCACATCCAGGGCTACCTGAATTCCTTTCTGCACATTCTCAAGCTCACAATTGGTAATAATCCGAAAAGCCTGAAAGACCCGGGCCAGCGTCTTCCTCGCCCGGCGCGCCGGAACGCATCTCCGCACCACATCAGCAAGGTCTTTGGTGGTCTTGATTTCATGCTTATGTTCGTTGATGCGCCGGGCTATCCTGTTGGCAAAAGGTTCCTGGCCGAAATCCCTCAGCCATTGCCTCAGCCTGGGCACAGAAGCCCGGCGCAACAACGTGAGCGCAGGAGGCAGAGATGCACTCGGGTCAAGTCTCATATCAAGCGGGCCTTCAACATTATATCCGAATCCCCGGTGCGGGCTGCGCAACTGATGCAGACTGACACCAAGGTCCATTAGAACTCCTGTAACCGGGGCAAAGCCCAAATCCTCAACGATATCTGCCATTCGGCAGTAATTCGAATGTACCAGTTCCACATTGTCATATTTACGCAGTTGCCTACGGGCGAAGCTTATCGCTTCAGGGTCAGCGTCTATTCCTAGAAGCCGACCACTACCCAGAACATCAAGTATCGCCCGTGCGTGCCCGCCTCCGCCGATACAGCAGTCAACGAGTGTACCGGAGCGGGGCTGAAGAAACTCAATCGTCTCATGTAACAGCGCCGGACGATGGAACACTTCTGCCGTCTGATTCATCATTCTCAGGCATCTTCCCCCAGCCCAGTCTCTCTATCTCCTCAAGGTCCTTGTCAAGACGCTCCATTGCATCCTTCTGATACTTGTCGAACCGGCCTGGTTCCCAGATTTCGAAATAGTCAATCGCACCGGCCAGCACGCCATCCTTGACAACGCCTGCATGCTCGAGCAGCAGTTTGGGGACAAGGATTCTTCCCTGCGAATCCATCTCTACTTCAAACACCCGAGCGAACCCACGGCGTATCCGCTGGGCTAAAGGTTGGTATCGGGGCAATTTTGGCAGGGCGCGGCCCACAAATTCACGCCATTCGGACAGGGGGTGGACTTCGATGGTTCTGTCACGACCGACTTGCAAGGCGAACCTTCCTTCCGATTCCGGGGAAAGTTTCCTTCTGAATGAATTCGGAACCGCAACCCTGCTTTTGCTATCGACTGAATGCCTGTATTCTCCAAGAAATGGGTACTTCATGACCAGCCTTTAATAACAAAATGCCGAGGGTGCCAGAGTCCAGGACTCCCCACCACCATGCTGCACCTATATTCACGAAGCACCATGCCAAGACACTACCCTCCACCTACCCCCATGTCAAGAAAAACATGCGGCCTAAGAATCTTAATCGCCCACTACTACCCCACAAAAATAGCAGGGAGCTAGCGCAAGAAATTACAGATACTTAGCCTGGCGCAGGCCCTTGACAATGCCCATAGTTCAGTCGCCCCATTCAGCCTTCATCCTTCAGCCTTCGCACTTCCTACCCCCACACTCCCACCACTCCAACTGAAACGAACTAACCCTCACACCAGAATCCGGCCTCCAAACCGGGTTCACTCAGCCCGATTCCGGGAAACCTGAGAACCTATCACCACTCTTCCCCAACACTCAGACCTCAGTTGTTACACTCCTGAAGTCAGCTCCTGAACCCTGGTCCCTGGTCAACCCTGGAAACCTCCGGCTGCCCGACCGCAACTCAGCAGTCGGAAACCAGGACGGCGGACCGAAAACGGGAAGTGTCCCTATTTGATTCTGCCCGGACCGTTCCACCCACAGAGAGGCAACCCAAGAACCGAAATAGAGCCACGAAGACAGGAAACGGCTGAACCGCAGATTACGCAGATTGCACAGATAGGGTCCGGAAAGGAATTTGCGTTCATCGGTATTCATCTGCGGTTACTTCTGTTTCGTGGATTGGACGGCGCTCTGCGCCGGGCCG
>JAUWNN010000278.1 GCA_030612625.1 Caldifarciminota bacterium | reverse complement strand
TGGCCCGGTTTCTGCGTGTTCCGTTTTCCATTTCCGACGCGACGCCGCTGACTGAAGCCGGCTATGTCGGCGAGGATGTCGAGAACATCCTCCTGCGTCTGCTCCAGGCCGCCAATTTCGAAGTCGGTCTGGCTGAAATCGGCATCGTCTACCTGGATGAGATTGACAAGATATGCCGCAAGTCCGATTCTCCGTCAATCACCCGGGACGTATCGGGCGAAGGAGTCCAGCAGGCGCTTCTGAAAATCCTCGAAGGCACTATTGCCAATGTCCCGCCCCAGGGCGGCAGAAAACATCCTGAGCAGCAGTATATCAAGGTGAACACCCGCCACATACTCTTCATCTGCGGGGGCGGTTTCAACGGCCTTGAGAAAATCGTCGAACGCCGGGTTCACTCTTCAGCACTCGGTTTCGGAGCCGGGGTCTCGGTCGCAAAGCAGCGCAGCATTGACGAACTGCTGCCCCTGGTTGAACCTGACGACCTGATTAAATACGGCCTGATACCGGAGTTCGCAGGACGGGTGCCGGTAATCGCAGCGCTTCACAGCCTTTCCAAAGATGCCCTGATTGACATCCTGACCAAGCCGAAGAACGCCCTGTTGAAGCAATACTCCTACTTCTTTGAGTTGGAAGGGGTCAAGCTCACTCTGACCCCGGAGGCTCTGGGCCTGGTTGCGGAATTGGCCGTCAAGCGCAACACCGGGGCCCGGGGATTACGCTCGGTCCTGGAAAGCGCCATGCTGAACATAATGTTTGAGCTACCTTCGCTCAAAGATGTTGCCGAGTGCATCATCACCCCTGAGACAGTAAAAGAAGCAGCCCCGCCGCGCTACATCAAGCGCAAGAGAGCCCGTAAGGCACAATAGCCGGGCCAACGGCTCACAGCCGACGGGCCGGCAGCCAGTGATTTGAACTGCGGGCTCGCGCAAGCGGTGGCGCAGCCACGCACAGCTCCCGCTTTCATAGCCGGAAGCGCACGCCGCCTTCGGCGGGCAGTGCAAAAAGGAATTCCTTGTTTTCTATCCGGCTGGCGCGAAGCGCCATCCCCGGCAGGACAAAGCGGCAGCATGCTACCGCACTCCAAAATCAGTTGACTTCCTCTGCCTTCGCTGTGTTCATCTGTGTCTATCTGCGGTTCATTTCTTCGTGCCTTTGCGGTTCGTCTTCGTCCTGGCGGTTCAGTTCTGTTCTTCGAATTCAGACTTGGCCGCGCCGCAGACCGGGCACACCCAGTCATCAGGCAGTTTCTCAAAAGGCGTGCCAGGCCTAATCCCTGAGTCAGGGTCACCTTTTTCCGGGTCGTATACATACCCGCACACGGTGCAGATGTATTTCTTCATTCCGTTTTTGCTTTCAGGTCGCTCTTGCTCGGCTTGAGCAATACTTGCCTTGTACCCGGGCGCATTCTTGCCGGTCTTGCCGCCCTTGACCTGATGGTAATATGCATAAGTCAGCGGCTCACCCTTCTTCAGGTTCTCAGCCCTGACCACTTCACCGATGAAGACCGTATGGCTGCCGCAGTCAATCGCCTTCCGTACCTCGACTTCGATGTTGGCCAGAGTGTGCTCGAGCACAACAGGACACCCTGTCACCCCGTCCCGGTACTCGACATCCGCGAACTTGTTGAATTCCCGACCGCTCCGAAATCCGAACGCCCCGAGGAACTTGAGTGGCGTGTCCTTTTCCAGTACCTGGACCGCGAACCGGCCGCTCTTTGCAATCATGTCATGGGTCAGGTTCTTCTTGTTCAGGCTGATTGAAACCAGGCACGGCTCTTCGGCAACCTGGGCTAACGTGTTTATCAGCGCTCCGTTGCGCTTGTCCTGGTCCCGGGCGGTGACGATATACAGGCCGTAAGTCAAAGTCCAGAACGCAGTCAGGTCAAGGTCAGTTGTGCTCATCTTAACTCCTCTGCTATTTTCTCAGCCACCTGCCTGCCTAGAGCTCTACATCTGAGCAGGGCCGCTTCGTCCGGCACATAGTTGACCTTCACCGGCTCGTCTACCAGTTCCATCTTCATTTTCTCCATCTCCTTAACCAACTGGTTCACCGATTCACCGCTCCAGCCATACGAACCGAACGCCTGGCCTACAAGATTCTGCGGCTTCAAGCCCCGGATATAGCAGAGGAGGTCGGCGACGGTCGGGAGCATGTTGTTGTTCAGCGTCGGGGACCCGACCAGGAGACCACCTGCATCGAGCAGTTCAGTCACCACGTCACTCCGGTCCGAGGAACCGAGCGGCATGACCTTGACCGTTGCCCCGCCTTCAACAAGCCCTTGGCTGATGGCCCGGGCCATCAGCTCGGTGCTGTGCCACATGGTGTCGAACGCAACCACTGCTTTCATGGTCGGCTTCTGCTCGGCCCATCCTGCATACCAGCCCAGGATGTCAAAACCCTTGCGCCAGACCGGCCCATGGTCCGGAGCAAGAACCTTGATGTCAATGCCAAGTTCCTTGACCGTTGCCAGCAGCCTGGTGACTAGTGTCGAGTAAGGCAACAGAATATTGGCGTAGTACTTAGCTGTCTCCTGTTTCAGGATGCTCGGTTCAATCTCATCAGCGAACCGTTCGCTCGAAGCCAGATGCATCCCGAACCCGTCCTGGGAAAAAAGCAGCTTATCCTTGACCAGGTAGCCAATTATGCTGTCCGGCCAGTGAAGCATCCTGGTTTCCCAGAACCGGAGACTCAGGTTGCCAAGGCTCAGGGAACCGCCGTTCTCGACCGCTTCGATGCCGTCCAACTCATGGAAGTGCCGGCCGATTGCTTTCACCCCCATCTCTGAGGCGAACACGTGCTCGGGCTTTACCATTGCCAGCACCTCGGGCAGGCAACCGGTGTGGTCCATCTCCGAGTGGTTCGACACGACGTAGTCAATCTTCTCCGGGTCAATGACCGACCTTATCCGGCCGAGCAGTTCGTCCAGAAAAGGGGCCTTGACTGTATCAATCAGGGTCACTTTGTCCGCAAGAATCAGAAAAGCGTTGTAAGTAGTGCCACGGCTGGTGGTGTACCCGTGGAAATTCCTGATTCCCCAGTCGATTGCCCCGACCCAGTAGACGTGCTCGCTTACCCTGACCGCTTCAAAGTGCTTAGCCTTCACTTCCCTCAACCTGTCCTTTCCATAGGCCGTGGACATTGCAGTACTCACGCGCAGTCACACTGTCCGCCTTGATGCAGAACACCGCCTCCGGTGCTTCGCCCGGATTCAGGAACTGGTGGTACGCCTTGCCGTCTGCCAGCAGCTCAATCCACTCGATGTAGTGCTTGTTTTCCATCGGGTGCGCCGCGCTACCGACCTTGACCTTGAAACCCTCGCCGGTCTTCTCAATCACGGGCACGTGCTTCTCCTGGGCCGCATCGGTCGTGTTCTCGTCCTGGAGCCTCATCGGTTTGCCGCAACAGACCAGCGAACCCGCACCGCCGTGCAGCACTTCGACGATGTTGCCGCACACTTCACACTTGTACACTTCCAGTTTTCTTGCCATTTCTTACCTCCGGTAATGCGGTTCTTACCAGTTCTCGCCCAGCAGCTCGAAATGGGCCTGCGGGTGGGCACAGGCCGGGCAAACCTCAGGTGCTTC
>JAUWNN010000069.1 GCA_030612625.1 Caldifarciminota bacterium | reverse complement strand
GGCATAACCCATACTCTGCGCCCGGGGTGTGCCACGGCGGTCGACACCCGGTAGCTGGACGCGCACAACAACCCGACACGGCCCTGGGGAACTTCCTGGGGTGTGTCAACCCGGCTCATTGGCGCGCTGGTCATGACCCACGGCGACGACCGCGGCCTGTTCCTGCCCCCGAAGGTCGCGCCGGTCCAGGCGGTCATCGTGCCGATTCTGTTCGGCAAGAACGACGACATGGTGCTGGACAAGTGCCGCGAGGCGCTCAGCACGCTTGAGGGGTTGCGGGTGAAACTGGACGACGACCCGAACCAGACCGCAGGCTGGAAGTTCAACCAGTACGAAATGCTGGGCGTGCCCGTGCGCATCGAAATCGGGCCCAAAGACGTTCAGAAGGAACAGGCGGTGCTCGTGCCCCGGGACCGGTCGGGCAAGCGGTTCGTCAAGTTCGAGTCGCTGAAGGATGAGGTCGGGAACCTGCTGGATGAGGTCCAGGCCGGGATGCTCAAAGCGGCCCGGGCCCGGGTTGGTGACATGACCCAGCAGGCAACCACAATCCAGGAGTTCAAGCAGAAGCTGGCCGCAAAGCCGGGGTACATTCTGGTGCACTGGTGCGGGTCTCAGAAGTGCGAAGACACCCTGATTGACGAAACCAAGACCACGCCCCGCGCCATGCCCCGCGACGAGCAGCACAAGACCGGCAAGTGCATAGTCTGCGACAAAGAAACCGACACCGTCATCTACTACGCCCGCACCTACTAGAAACTGACCGCCTGCCGCTTGCTGCTGACCGCCCACCGCTTACAGCAGAAAGCTGAAATCCGAAGGCGGAAGGATGAGATGGAATCCGCTTTCCGCTAACCGCTGACCCGCCTGTGGGAGCGACTTGAGCCATCTGATGGCACCTGCGAGGACGCAGAGCCCAGTCGCGATTGTCGAGGCAGGGATGCCTCTCCCACAAGAACCGCCGACCGCATCCACGCAAAGCTCCCGCTTTCGAGCTATGGAGTGCAATGTCTGCGACATTGCGCAACGACGCAGTCGTTGCACTCCAAAACCGGCAGTAAAAGCGGCAGCACGCTGCCGCATTCCAAATTAGCCGGAGTCTGCGGTTCTGCATTTTGACTCTTGACTTCCTCCTTCTCTATGCCCTTTGTACCAAGTCTTCCTCTTGGTGGTTTTCACCATGCTCGTGCTTGACACCAAACCGGTCCAGCACTACACTCGGCCATGCGCTATAAAGACGCCGGTGTGGATATTGACATCGCCAATAGACTGAAGAAGACAATCGGCCGGCTGGCCCGAACCAGCTCCACTCCCCAGGTTGTTTCTGACTTCAGCATGTTCGGTTCGCTCTTTGAATTGAAGGGACTGAAAAACCCGGTGCTCGTGGCAAGCTGCGACGGTGTCGGGACCAAATTGACTGTGGCCCGGATGATGGGGAAACACGACACAGTCGGAATGGACATCGTCAACCACTGTGTCAATGACATCCTGACCCTTGGGGCAAAACCGCTGTTCTTCCTGGACTATATCGCTTTTTCGCGTCCTGAACCCAGAGTGCTTGAAGCTGTGGTAAAAGGAATGGCCCGGGCCTGCCGGCAACATTCCTGTCCGCTGGTGGGCGGGGAAACCGCAATTATGCCCGGCTGGTTCAGACATCAGGACTACGACCTGGTCGGTTTCCTTCTCGGTGCGGTCGAACGGACCAGAATCATCGACCCGCGAAGAATCAGGCCGGGAGACGTTCTTATCGGTATCCCTTCTTCAGGCCTGCACACCAACGGCTTTTCCCTGGCTCGCAAAGTGCTGTTTGGAAAGGCCAAGCTGACCGTCAGGTCCCGGGTCAAAGGAATCACAAGGTCGCTCGGGCTTGAACTGCTCCAGCCCCATCGTTCCTATTTCTCACTGGTCTACCCTCTGATTAGCCGAATCAAAGCGATTGCCCATATTACCGGCGGCGGGTTCTTCGATAACATAGCAAGGCTGCTCCCGGCCGAAATATCCTGCGTCATCAAGAAAAAGAGCTGGCGACCAAAGCCTATCTTCAAACTGATTCAGGAGCTGGGCAAAGTACCGGTTGATGAAATGTACCACACGTTCAATATGGGCATCGGAATGGTGCTGATTGTTTCCCCGGGCAGGGCCGAAACCGTGCTAAGCAGAATCCGCGGTGCACGGACAATCGGCAAAGTGGTGCGCGGCACTTTCGGGGTCGCTGTTATCTAGCCGCGCGGGTGAAAAGTGCGAAAGACTTCCCTCAGATACTGCCGGTCCAGATGGACATAAATCTGCGTGGTTGAGATGTCGGCATGGCCGAGCATCTCCTGAACCGCACGCAGGTCAGCGCCTCCTTCCAGCAGATGAGTTGCAAACGAATGACGCAGGGTGTGCGGGGTAACGTGCTGTTTGATTCCAGCCAGATGAACGCACTGTCTCAGGATTTTCCAGAATCCCATTCTGGACAGCGGCTTTCCCCTCCGGTTCAGAAACAGATACTCGCTCACCCGCTTGCCGGCATAATGCGGCCTTGCCTGTGTCAGGTAGTCGCGCACCGCATCCCGGGCGCACAGTCCAAGCGGCACCACCCGCTCCTTGCTCCTCTTACCCAGGACCCTAACATAGCCATCCTCCAGAGCCACATCGCTCAGCCCAAGCCCGAGAAGCTCTGCGACCCGCAACCCGCAGCCATACATAATCTCAATCATCGCTCTGGCCCGCGATGCCCAGAAACGGTCGGGCACTTTGGACACCACGTCTATCAAGGATGCTATCTGCTCGGCCGTCAGAATTTCAGGCAAGCGTCTGGTGTGCTTTGGCAGCTCGATGTTCTCGGTCGGGTCGATGCTCAGCTTGAGATGACCTGCGAGAAAACGGTAGAACATCCTGATAGAAGTGAGCTTACGGGCGACAGTTGCAGAAGTAAACCCCATTGAAGTAAGCCCGCGGACATAACCGCGCACCATTTTCCGGTCTACTCGGGCCGGGTCCTGAGCCGCAAGCCTGTATCCCTGCATGAACTGCCGGACATCGGTCAGATAAGACTGAACAGACTTCTGGACCAGGCTTCTTTCAACCAGGAGGTAGCTGCTGAACTTCTCGAGCAGCAGTTCAGCCTGTGGGGTCAGGCTTTGCTGCTGCCGGCTCTTCCCGGCTGATTTCCGTATTCTTCTTGAACCGGTCATCTTTGTGCGGATAGTCCTCATTGTAATGCAGCCCGCGCGACTCGAGCCTGCGCCTGGCACACGCCACTACCAGTTGCGCGACTGCCAGCAGATTGGATGTTTCCTGGCAGAAAACCGAAAGGTGCCGGCTGAATCTGCCGGCCCTTTCCTCAAGCTCAGCAAGGGACTCCCAGGCTTTTGTCAGTCCTGAGTCGTTGCGCACTATCCCGGCATAGTCCCACATTATCCTGCGCAACTCATTTCGAACCTCAGCCGCCACAGCTTCGCTGCTTTCATCAGGCGGGTCAAAAGCAGTAGAGACTGCCGCGCCGCTTTCAGGGTCGCGCAAAGACCGGGCAGGCAGCGGCTCCAGCCCACCAACCCTTTGAGCCGCGCGGTCGGCAAGAACCAGGGCCTCAAGCAGTGAATTGGAGGCAAGCCGGTTCGCGCCGTGAAGCCCGGAACACGCGCACTCACCGGCAGCAAACAACCTCTCCACTGAAGTCTCCGCCCAGGAATTGATAGCCAGGCCGCCGCACACATAATGGGCGGCCGGCACTACTGGAATCGGTCTTTTGGTGATGTCTATGCCAAAGCCCAGGCATCTGTTATAGATGTTCGGAAAGCGCTCCCTGATTCGCTCCGGGTCAAGGTGAGTTGCATCCAGAAGCACATAGTTGTCGCCTCGCTTCTTCATCTCTGAATCTATTGCCCGGGCAACCGCATCGCGCGGCGCAAGTGAAGCATCAGGATGGTATCTTTCCATGAACGTGCTGCCGTCCTTTGCCCGGAGTATCGCGCCTTCACCCCGCACCGCTTCTGAAATCAGAAAAGCCCTGCCTTCCAGACTGTGGCCATAGAGCGAAGTCGGATGAAACTGAATGAACTCCATGTTCGCAACCCGAACTCCGGCCCTCTCCCCCATCGCAATCCCATCACCGGTCGCAATCAGCGGGTTGGTGGTGTGAAGATATGCCTGGCCGATTCCACCGGTCCCAAGCATGGTCGCCTTTGCCCTGACCGTTTCGACCCTGCCGGTTTCCTTATTGAGCACACGGACTCCTTGACACCGCTCATCCTGGTCAAGAACCAGGTCCAATGCAAAGTGCTCTTCTGAAATGGTAACACCGGGCTGCGAATGCACCGCTTTGAGCAGACCCCGCTCTATCTCATACCCGGTGAAGTCCTGGGCATGAATAATCCTGCGCCGGTGATGCCCCCCTTCTCTTCCAAGGTCAAAACGCTGCTGTCCCTGAGCGTCGACATAGACAGTGAACTTAACGCCTAAGTCGAACAGCTCTCTGACCAGGCCAGGCCCGGCTTCTGTAACCAGCCTGACAATCTCAGGGTCGGCAAGCCCTTGTCCGGCCCTGGCCGTGTCTTCACGGTGAATCGCGGCCGAATCGTTCTCAGCCACTGCAGCCGCGATTCCGCCCTGAGCGTAGTTGGTGTTTGACTCGGTGTCCTCCTTCTTGGTAATCACGAGCACCGACCCGTGCCGGCTTGCCTTATAGGCAAACCAGAGCCCGGCAATGCCTGAGCCGATTACCAGATAGTCAAACCGGGAAGCTTCCGACTGAGACAAGTGAAGGACTGGCTAGAACCGGTATCGGACCTCAAAAGAGGCAAGTTCAGTCCCGGGCCCGAACTCGACTCTCGACAAGTCCGGACCGGTGCCGGTGAAGAATGCGCAGTCAACAACGCTTACCAGCCGGTTCAGCAGCAAAGCGCCGGCTGCAAAGCCGGCCTTCAAACCCGCGGCCCGGGCTGCCTTGCGCACACCCCAGAAGTCGAATCGGGCCGAATCCGAACTCCAGTCCCAGTTCTGTTTTCCGAAATACCCGTTCTCCTGATAGTACCGGTGCTGGGCTTCAGGGTCGTCAGGATACCGGTCCCGTGCCTCTCTTCGGATATCCTCGTTGTATTCGTCCGCATTGTCGTACCGCTCAAGCGCTTTGTAGTATTCGATACCGGCAATCGAAATATCAGCTCCGGCGTCGCGTGCCGCAAAGAGCCGGGCATCCTGCTCCCGACTCGAACCATACCACGAGAATCCTGCCCAGGTTGCCCAGATGGCAGTGTCCAGCCATAGCAAAGCCTCACCCCGGCTCCGGGCACCAAGAATCATCTGGCCGGTTCCAGGCAAAGCAGCCGAAGCCAGAATCGCAAGACCGCGATTCGGCCCTTTGGCCGTACCGTTCGCAGAAGCCGCGGCCAGGACCAATACCAGCGAAATCAGAACTCTTAACACATTACCTCCATTATCTTATCACCAGCTTTCTGCACCAGGTCTGGTCATTGGTCTGAACCCGGACGAAGTAAACGCCCTGACTCAGATAACCAAAGTCAAACAGATTCTTTTGGGTCTCAATCCCCCGCTCCCGGACTATACGACCGGTCAGGTCAAACAATGTCAGCCAGCAGGGCAGTTGTGCCCGGTCGAGCATCACGCAGAAACGGCCATTGCCCGAAACAGTCGGCCTGAGCCAGGATGTTCGAAGCACCGGGCTTTGAGATGAATGCTCTATCCCTACGAGATTCCAGTCAGTGAATTTGGCGAAAATGTCCCAGGCCTGGTGCCTCCGATTGTCGGTCCAGGCACACGCTACCACCTGGTTGCTGACCGCCACACTCTGACCTACGGTCCAATGGTGATTGTGCGGGAAAAGGTTGGGCCCGTTTATCTGCTGGTTGCGGCTGACCCGGGTCCGGTCGGTACGAAAACGCTGGCAATAGATTTGAGGGTTGCCAGGAAAGTCGCGCTCGTCATTGAACACAACTGCGAGCCTGCCGTTCGCATCGAACGCGCAAGTCGGCGAGTAGTAGTCCACATCCCCAGGGCCGTCAACAACCCTTTCATTCCGGCCAAGCCGGTTCCCGGTCGAGTCGAACCACTGGATATAGACATCATACCAGTCATTACGGGTATCTTCCCAGGCTACGGCAAAACCGCCGTCATTGGCAATCGCACAGGCCGGATACCCCTGATACGCACGGCCGGTATCGCTGTTGACCCGGACATTGCCACCCAGCCTGGTTCCGTCCGCCTGGAAAATCTGGCAGTAGATATTCGACTCTTCTTCCCGGTAGTCCATCCATGCCACTACAAACCGGCCATTGTCGTTCCTGGCCACACTGGCGTAATACTGACTGCCGGTGCTGTCGCTCACCCCGAATTCCGGCCCGACCGGGTTGCAGTCCGGGCCATACAACCGCACAAGGACCTGATACGCATCCTCGCGAGTGTCCATCCAGATAACGACCGCCCGGTTGGACGTGTCCATAGCACAATAAGGATACCACTGGTGAGCTTCTACCGTATCGGAGTTTATGAGCTGGTTCGTGCCGATCGGCTGACCAGAACCATCAAGGAACTGACCATAGATATTGAACCCGTCCCGGCCATCGGTCCAGGCCACGATGTACCGGCCATTACCTCCGGCAACTGCCGCATAGTACTGCGAAGCACCGGTCGAGCCGTCGTCATTGACCAGCAGATTCGGACCAAGGGCCCGGCCTTCCGAGTCCAGCATGCACCGGTAGATATCGGTATTGCCACTCCGCTCGTCCTCCCAGGCTACAATAGTGACTCCGCGCGCGTCCATGCCTATTGAAGAAACCCGTTGCTGAGAACTTGCACTGTCGTCATTGACCCGAAAGCTCGGGCCAACCGGGTTCCCGTTGCGATTCAGGCGCCGGCAATAAATATCAGAGTTCCGGTCTCGGCAATCAGCCCAGACAACCCAGTACCCGCCATCCGGGCATGGCCCTGGTACCGGCCCGCCCTGGTCTTCACTGCCACCATCGTCGTTCACCATGAAATTGTCACCGACCGGCTCGCCGCCGGCAGAATATCGCTGGGCATAAACATCCTCGTTCCCGTTCCTGCGGTCCCCCCATGCCAGCAGAAACTCACCGAACCGGTTCGCTGCTGCATCCGGGCCGGCCTGGTTGGAACTGCCCGGGTCGTCATTTGCCCGAAACGCATCCCCGAGCGGCTGCCCGTCCGTCTCATAAAACCGGGCATACACGTCCAACTGCTCGCCTGTCCGCTGGTCTTCCCAGCACACCAGGAACCGTCCGGCCGGAGCGACTCCAAGGCCTGGTGCCCATTGGATGCTGTCATTGGTTGTCACCTGGATGTTTGCCCCGAGACGGGAACCATCCGAATCAAACCTCTGCGCAAAGACATTCCAGTCTTTCCAGTTCAGGCCCCGGCCGTCCATCCAGGCAACAACAAACCGGCCCGAATCATCACCCGAAACAACCGGCTGGTACTGGTTAGCCCTTCCGACCGGGTCGTCATTCACCCGGAAATTGGTATCCCGAGGCGTACCGTCCGGATTCAGAAACTGGGCGAATATGTCACCGGTAATCCCGAATCTCCGGTCGTCCCAGGCAATCAGAGACGAACCATCAGGCCCCAGTTGCGCGCCCGAAAAGCTCTGGTCTCCACGAGCCCCTGAATCGCTTACCCGGAAATTATCATCAATCCTCTGACCTGAAACATCGAAACGCTGGCAGAAAAGGTCCGAATTGCCAATCTGCCGCCGGTCCTCCCAGGAGAAAAGAAACCGGCCGTCCGGTCCCATTGCGCTGGCCGGGTCTCCTTGCCAGCCCATTGAAATGTCGGTATTGATTCTCTCATTTGCACCGATTGGATTGCCCCCCGAATCAAACCGCTGGAACCAGACATCAGCATCACCATCCCGGAACTCGTACCACGAGACCACGAAGTTCCCCAGTTCATCTACAGCGATTGACGGGCCGCTCTGCCTGGCTCCGCCGGTCTCATCGTCATTGCACACGAAATCGTTCCTGATAACGCTGTCACTGAAAAAAGGAAACAGCCGACCGGCTGCCCTGTTTCGAGCCGGAACTTCGCGGTCAGGCAGAGGCCGGGGACAAGCTGCTGAACGGCCGGCCAGCAACCGGCTCAGGCTATCCTGGTCAACAACTTCTGCACCAGCCCAGGCAGGAACAAACAGAACCAGAGTCCCTGCCAGCTTCAACCAGTTCACTTGACGACCGCCAGCTTGGTGAACTTGACTTCGGTCCGGCCCTGGTTCGCTACCTCAAGCCTCACAACATACAGTCCAGGGTCAACATCCTTCAGCCTGATAGTTTTCTCGTTGACCGCATTGGGAATCTCAGGTTTCTCTTCGATTTCCGCTTCCACCGGCTCGCCCGCCATATCAACCAGCTTGACTTCAACTTTGCTTTCACCCGGCCCGAGACGGTAACGGATTATCGCGATGTTGGCATACCTGGAATCAATAGACCGCAGCTCACCCGCAGGATTGGGATAGACGAAAAAGGAACTGACAATCTCATCACCCGGGTCAGGAATCACCGGCAGCTCACTGTCCGGCAGAAGCCCGGTGTGACAAGGGTCATGATATGCACAGCCCCATTTGATACCACTGGCCGGACCCGGCAGGTCCCAGACATAGAAAACCCCGCTGTCCGACCCGACCGCCAGCTCAATATCACCATCCTTATCCAGGTCTATTGCAAGCGGCACCGTGCTAATACCGGCCGTAGTCATCAATGGAAAGAACTGCAGAGGCTCGCCGGTCACACCACTGAACCCGAGCAGTCCGTAGCGCGGCGAACCAATCGCCAGGTCAACTATCCCGTCTCCATCCAGGTCTGCTGCAATCGGTGAGGAGACATACCGGAAATAAGTGTCATAAAAGATTATCCAGTTGCCCGCGATTTCTGAAGTCTCGTATGTGGAATCCTGCTTGAACGGGTAATTGGTAACAAGGGTGGTATTATGGTTCCATGCGAAAAGGTCGTTCATTGAAGCCAGCACAATGTCCGGGTATCCGTCACCGTTCATATCCGCGGCCCCTGGAGTTCCATAGAACGGCTGGCGAACAATCTCTTTGGACTGGTGCTCAATCTCGCCACTCAGGTTCACGATAAACAGCCGGTTGTCGAACTCGCCACCGGCTATCACCGCAATCTCCTTTTCCCCGTCACGGTCGAAATCTCCAACCAGAGGTTGTGAACTGTTGTAGTACGCAACATTGCTCAGAATAATCGGAAACCCTTGTGCCACACTGCCGTCAGGATTGAACAGGAACAGCCTGCCGTCCCCGCTCAAAAGGACAATCTGAGAACGAACCGTGTCAGTCACCGCAACCGGGCTTCTGATTTCAGAACCGACATTCACCGGAAATCCGGGCACCAGGCTAAAACTGTCAGACCAGGCCCAGGCATACAGTTTCATGTCGGTCGAGCCGACGATGATGTCTTTCTTGCCGTCGCCATCCAGGTCAGCCAGGACCGGGGCTGCCAGGATTCGGTCCATAGTGGCCAGTTCGACCGGCAGTCCTCCGGTCATCGGAATCACCCTGACAATACCGTCATTACCGGCCACAACGATTTCCAGGTTCGCATCTCCTGACACGTCGCCAATCGCCAGGTCGGCCCGGCTCGCGCTGCCGATTCCAAGCGAAAGATAGCGCCGGCCGTCGCTGCGCCAGACATTGAGCTGACCGCCCGTATCCAGAACCGCTATTTCCAGACTGCCATCCAGGTCCACATCCGCGGCAAAAGCGGAAAGGAACGGGGTCGCACCGTGCTCGATTGGAAAACCCTTCTGATACAAGTCCCAACTGACCCTGATTGGAATCACCGTGTCCTTGAGCCGGCTCACAGAATCCACTTCTCCGAGCAATGTCACATTCAGAAAGCTCTTGCCATAGTACCCGTCGCTTTCCGGATTGGTCTCGGCCGTGAACCGGTCATTGTACCCGCCTTTGAAAAACGGGTCGAACTTGTGGCCATAGATTTCATAGTCCGGGGCCCAGCTCTCCCAGTAAGGCACGTCAAAATCCTGAATCCCGTCCCCTTCTTCCAGGTCCACCCCTTTGTGCGCAGGGTCAATGTTGATTGCGTTGAATTCTCCATAATCCGCAATCACGCTCTCATCGATATGCCAGATAAGAATCCCGGACCCGGGCTGAAAGAAATCATACTCATTGTCTTCGATTGCAATCAGCACCCCGTCCTCAACATCAACCACAATCGTATCAGGCTTGTGGACATCTATCTGCCGGTTCTCAATCAGGAAATACTCGTCTCTTGTAATCGGTATTCTGACAATAGTCGGGAACACGGTATCCCTGCGCTCGGCGAAAAGACCGGTGTCCATCTCAGCCGCATAGACCATTATCGAGTCACGCGGGACCCTGACATTCAGCGGATTAACAAGGCCAAGGGCAACTCGATGATAAGCGCTCAGGAAGCCCGGAATAACACCGGGCGGCGCACCGGCCCCATAATCGCCCAGCCAGCCGCCATAGCCCATCAGGCCCCAGGCCCCGAGCCCCATTGTTACACCGGTAACGTCATACAAGTCATACGCCCCGAGCAGATGGGCAAACTCGTGGCACAAAGTCCCGGACAGGCCGACCATCCCGAGTATATTGGTCTCGTCATTATACATCGTATCCTGCCGCATCATCTCAGGCATGACCGTAGCCTGCTCTATTCTGGTTCTTCCCGAATCCACCAGGATATAAGGTACGCCCAGATACGCTTCCAGAGCCCCGGCCGGTATCTGGCCGGCAAGCAGGTCAAACGGACTGTCCCGCCTGAGCCCGAAATCAGCCTGAAGCCCGGACCCGGCATGGAATATTATGAATTCGTCATACCTGCTGAAATCAATCGTATCCTGGTCCGCAATCTTGAGAGCATCCCGCATCAACCGGACAAGTCCGACTTCGACCGCCTCCCATGAAGTCGAATCGCCATAGAACTGCATCTGCCGCGGCATCTGGTAAGACTCCTTCTCAGCTTCGGGCATCACGGTATAGTCCACATAAAGCCGGCCCAGGGACTGAGCCAGGTAGTAGTTACGCAGACCTTCCATCTGCCGCTCAAAATAGAGCTTGAAATGAGGCGGGTCATAGAAAAGGCCTGAGTCCGGCTCAAGAAATCCCAGGGTGTCCATCTTGCCGTTGCCGGTTGTCAAAGGAGTGGTATCTTCAACAAACTCCACTCTCAGGCACAGCACCCTGACTGTATCCGCGTCACCGCCGCGCAGCTTCCGGATTCTCGCCTTGTCGTCGTCGGTCGGACAGAACCTGAACCGGTCGAACGGCCTGGTGTCTGACTGAATCCGGGTGTATGACTTGATGAACCGGCTGACCTGCTCAGGTCCGCCCGGAATGGCCGGCCGGCCGGTCTTAGTCAATTGCAGCCGCCCGGCATCGGCCACTGACGGCAAAACCACCAGGCCGCACAACCCCAGTAATAAAGCGATGGTTGCTTGTCTTTTCAGAAAATCCTCCTCTGAATCATGGAATTACGAGTGGCGTTCTGCGACGAAGGAGCAGGTGCCATCCGATGGCTCAATGAAAGCCAGCCGAAGATTGCCGCGCCTGCCAGGAGCAGGCTCGCAATGACGGAAAGCAAAGTCATTGCGGCTACCTACTCCCATGTCATTGCGAGGGCAAAGCCCGAAGCAATCTTCTGCCATTTTGCACTTTGCAATTTGCACTTTGCACTTTGACTTCTGACCTTTGACTCTCACTTCTCTGTATTCATCTGTATTCATCTGCGGTTAGATTTCCTCTTGGCGTCCTTGGCGTTCTTGGCGGTTTTCTCTTCTGCCTTCATCTGTGTTCATCTGTATTCATCTGTGGTTCACTCTTCATGTCACTGTAAGCGGAGAGAGAGGGATTTGAACCCCCGATGCCCTTGCGGGCATACGTAATTTCGAGTCACGCGCCTTCGTCCACTCGGCCATCTCTCCGAATCACGCATCATCCTGCCGCCGAGCACGAAAGAACTCCCGGAGCAGAACCGCACATTCCTCTGCGCACACACCAGCAGTCACCTCAAACTGGTGGTTGAAACGATTATCTGCTGCAACGTCATATCTCGACCCCAGGCAACCGAACTTCTCATCATGTGCTCCGAACACGACCCGGTCCGGCCGGGCAAGAATCAGAGCTCCGGTGCACATCATACAGGGCTCAAGTGTAACATAAACTGTCGCCTTACTCAATCGCCAGTTGCCGATTGTCGAAGCCGCCGCACTCAGTGCGATAATTTCAGCATGCGCGGTCGGGTCGCACAGAACCTCGGTCCTGTTATGGCCGCGGCCGATAACCCGGTTCCCAAGCACGACAACGCAGCCGACCGGCACCTCACCCTGGTCTGCAGCCTTCCGCGCTTCCTCAAACGCAATCTGCATCCACTTCTCATCATCTACCCGGCCGTCCTCGGCCGGGCGAAATGAAAAGGAATTCCTATTTCCTTCTGACTGGCGCGAAGCGCCATCCTGAGTATTCAAGCAGCCCGCCCGGGGCGTTTTTCACGCGCAAACTACGGATCCGTAGTCCGTCACTCTTTCCAGTTGCGCTAAGGGCGCGTAGACAACTACAATTTGCTCA
>JAUWNN010000197.1 GCA_030612625.1 Caldifarciminota bacterium | reverse complement strand
TCTATCTGTGCAATCTGCGTAATCTGCGGTTCAGCCGAGACCGAGCAACGAATTGGCCACGAAATCACGAAAGGCACGAAACAGGAATGACAGCGGAAAACATCTTCGCGAAAACGACGATCTTGTACCTTTGTAGTACAGGAGAAGTCTCAAATTATCGGTTTTCGGGCCGGGGGCCTGGCTACTGTCTTATGAGCGTGACGGTGTTGGAACTCAGCTTGGCTTCAGGCCAGCCGTTCAGCATCGTACCCGGCTCCAGGGAAGTCCTGAGTTTGGCAAATGCCCGGATTTCAAAGCCTACGCCTGCCGGCGTGTCGGCTAGTCCGACGTGCGGCTGATTCAGCCAGACGCCATCTTCCCGGCGAGCCGTCAAGGGCTGACCCCAGTACTCCTCGGCACCGCCTAGATGGACAATCAGCCAGACTTCCTGGACAGTCCGGTCTGATATTGTGCCGATAACATAAGGTCTGTATGGCGCTGAATCCTGGTCGGCCGGTTCAACAATCCATAGTCCGGGCCGGATTTCTATTGGTGATGCGGGACCCTGGTTCTGCTTGGCCGTGTCTGATTCAGGCGACTGTTTGCCGCAGGTGACGACTGCGGTGATGGCGGCCAGACACAGGGCTAAAACAGTCAGTCTGAACATCACTCTACTTATACCAGACTGGTTCGCTTTGTCAATAGTGAGACCGTTCCCGAAAACCGATATAGGATTGGCCACGAAAGCACGAAAGACACGAAAGCGGATTCTCGAGGACAAACCACAGATAAACACCGATGAACGCAGATTCCTTTCCGGACCCTATTGGTGTAATCTGCGGTTTGTGTTCTTCGTGGCTCTATTTCGGTTCTTGGGCCTTTTGGCCTTGTGTTTTTCAGGTGTCGGTGGGTTTGGACTGTTCTGCTTCCGGCTCGGCTTTGGCAAGATAGGTGGTCGCGGTGAGCCGGGCAAGTCTTCTCACCCTGCCGATGTAGTTCTGGCGCTCGGACACGCTGATTGAACCACGGGCCTCGAGCAGGTTGAAAAAGTGGGAGCATTTGATTACATGGTCGTATCCGGGATAGACAAGGCCCAGTTTCAGCAGCCGTCCGGCCTCGGCTTCGAACTTGTCGAAAAGCTCACGGTAGGTGGCCACATCTGCTTGCTTGAAGTTGAACGAGCTCCACTCTTCTTCATTCTGGCGGTAGATGTCACCCCAGGTCAGTGATTCGTTCCAGCGGACATTGAAAATGGAATCGACCTGCTGGACAAACATCGCGATACGTTCCAGACCATAAGTGAGCTCGACCGGGATTACTTTGAGGTCGATACTGCCGCACTGCTGGAAATAGGTGAACTGCGTTATCTCGATCCCGTTCAGGTCCACCTCCCAGCCCAGACCCCAGGCGCCGAGGGTCGGGGATTCCCAGTCATCTTCGATGAACCGGACGTCGTTCTTGTTCAGGTTGATGCCGATAGCCTCAAGGCTTTTCAGATACCGGTCCTGGATATCGTCGGGCGCGGGCTTGAGAATTACCTGTAGTTGCCAGAACTGCTGAACCCGCAATGGGTTTTTGCCATAGCGGCCGTCGCGGGGACGCTTCGAAGGTTCGCAGTATACCACATTCCAGGGTCTGGAATCGAGCACTCTGATGAATGTCGCCGGATTGAAGGTGCCGGCGCCGACTTCGGAGTTGTAAGGCGAAAGGATGGCGCAGCCCTGGTCTGCCCAATAGGATTGCAGCTTCAGGATAATGTCCTGAAGAGACAGGGGAATCGGGGCTCGGGGTTCGGGATTCGGGGCGGACATGTCAGGAAACGTACCAGAAAGGGCAATCCAAGAACCCGGTGATCAAGGGGTCGAGTCCGCCGGAACTTGAACCCTCGAACCCACGAATCCTTGGACCCTTTTCGGTGTTCATCAGAGTCCAAGCCGGTCTGATATGTTTTTCATTGCGTCCAGGCAGATTGAGGTGAATTGCTCAAGCGACAGGCCCAACTGTGAACAGGTGGCTATCTGCTCCCGGTTTGCGCCGGCCGCGAACCGCTTCTCTTTGAACCGGCGCAGTATGAAGTCGGTGTCAACGTTCTTGAGTTTCCTGGTCGGGTGCATCAGAGCGGCCGCGACAATCAGGCCGGTCAACGGGTCAACCGCAAACAGTGCTTTGTCCAGGTTTGTCTGGACCGGCGCGTTGCCGGCATGGGATTTAGTCGCCTGGACGATTTCAGGGTCAAATCCTCTGGATTGCAGAAGCTCGGCACCGACTACGCCGTGGCGGGCCGGGTCCTTTTTGGTCTGTTCGTAATCCAGGTCGTGCACCAGGCCGGCCAGTCCCCACTTTTCTTCATCTTCACCAAGGTGCCGGGCCAATGCACGCAGGCACGCCTCGGTTGCCAGCATGTGCTTCTGAAGGTTCTGGTTCTTGACCATTGACTGCACCAGGTCCCAGGCCTGGTCGCGGTCGTATGGTCTGATGGCGCTGTCTGCTCCGTTGTCATTCATTCTTTTCTTCCTGACTTTAGGGTTTTGTAATCGTCGGATTATAGGAGCAGGGTCTGTGGTGTCAACCAGATGCCGCGTTGACCGCTGTGCTTCGCAGGGCTATACTATCTTTCTATGGGTCTGAAAGTTCTCTATCGACCGGCCGACGAGTTCATGGCCAACAGCGTCAAGGACCTGCTCGAGCAGAACGGAGTGCCGGCAATGGTTCATTCGTTTCAGATTCCCGCGTATGACGGTATCGCCAGGATGATGCGACCCTGTTGGGGCGAGATACTGGTTGAGGAAGGCGACTGGGAGCGGGCCAAAGAGCTTGTAGACGGGTTTCTGGCCGCGGCTGAAGAAAACCCGGATGAATAGCCTTCAACCACTGGTGCTTTCCTTGACGATGACTGTTGTGTTGAATCTGCTTCTGCGCAGGTAGTCCAATCCACTGAGGAAGTGCATGAAACTTGTCTACCGTTTCGGTAACGGTCGCACAGACGGTTCTGCCCGGATGGGCGACATCCTGGGTAGCAAGGGTGCCAACCTTGCTGAGATGTGCAGACTCGGCTTGCCGGTCCCGGCCGGTTTCACCGTCACAACCGATGTCTGCGTGCACTACATGCAGCGGAAGGCTGCGCCTCGGGAACTTGCTGCAGAAGTCCGAGAAGGGCTTGAGCATATCGAGAAGTGGGCCGGACGCGGGTTCGGTGACACGGATAATCCGCTGCTGCTTTCAGTGCGGTCCGGGGCCCGGGTTTCGATGCCCGGGATGATGGACACGGTGCTGAACCTGGGGCTTAATGACGAATCGGTGAAGGGGCTTGCCCGGGCCAGCCGCAACCCGCGTTTTGCCTGGGATTGCTACCGGCGACTCATTCAGACTTACGGTGAGGTGGTGCTGGGTGTGAAGCCCCGGAGCGCGGATGAACCCGACCCGTTTGAAGCTGAGATTGACCGGGTCAAAAAGCAACGCCGGGTCAAGCACGACCGGGACCTGACGGCTGAGGACCTGAAGGAACTGGTGGAGGAGTTCAAGCGGCTTGTCCGGCGGAGAACGAAGCATGAGTTCCCTGCCGACCCGGACGAGCAACTCTGGAAAACGATTGCAGCGGTGTTCCGCTCCTGGAACAATGAGCGTGCGGTCGTCTACCGGCGGATGAACGATATCCCCGATGACTGGGGCACGGCTGTGAACGTGATGGCGATGGTCTATGGCAATATGGATGAGCTCTCGGGTACGGGCGTGGCGTTCAGCCGTGACCCGGCTACGGGCGAGAACAGGTTCTACGGTGAGTTTCTGACAAACGCCCAAGGCGAGGATGTGGTCGCAGGCGTGCGAACACCCAAGCCGATAAGCGAGCTGCACAGCGTTATGCCCGCGGTGTACAGGCAACTGGCTGCAATCCGCGGGAAGCTGGAAAGGCATTACCGGGATATGCAGGATATCGAGTTCACCATCGAGCGGGGCCGGCTGTTCATGCTCCAGACCCGCACCGGCAAGCGGACCGGCTTTGCCGCGGTACGCATTGCGCTGGAGATGGTTGACGAGCAGTTGATAACGCGTGAGGAGGCGATGCTGCGGGTCGAACCGGATGCGATGAACCACCTGCTCAGACCGATATTCGACCCGAAGGAGAAAAGCAAGGCGATTGCTGAAGAACGACTTCTTGCCCGGGGCCTGCCTGCCGGCCCGGGTGCGGCAGCCGGCCGTATCTTCTTCACCGCGGAAACCCTCCAGAAGGCGAGGAAAGGCAGGGACGAGGAGCAGTACATCCTTGTGCGCGAAGAAACGAGTCCGGAGGATATCAAAGGCATGGAAGCTGCAGCAGGCATTCTCACTGCCCGCGGTGGCATGACGAGCCACGCCGCCCTGGTTGCCCGCCAGATGGGCAAGGTATGCATTGTCGGCTGTTCTGAGATCGAGGTCAACTGCAGGCAGGGTTCCATGTCGGTCCATGGTCAGAAGTTCCAGGAGGGAGACTTCATTTCACTGGACGGTTTCGTCGGGGAAGTGATTCAGGGCAAGATTAAGACCATTCCTTCCGAAGTGGTCAGGGTGCTGGTGGAAAAGACGCTCAAGCCGGAGCAGGCACCGGTCTACCAGCGGTTCGCCCGGTTGATGAGATGGGCTGACAGGCACCGCCGGCTCAGGGTTCGGGCCAATGCCGACCACCCGGACCAGGCAAGAGCTGCGAAGGCGCTCGGTGCACAAGGTATCGGACTCTGCCGCACCGAGCACATGTTTTTCGGCGAGCGGCGTATCAATAAGTTCCGGGCGATGATTCTGGCCGGCACCGAAAGCGAACGGCGCAAAGTCCTGAAGGAACTACTTCCTTTGCAGCGCCGGGATTTCGAAGCCATCTTCCGGGAGATGCCAGGCAAACCGGTGACCATCCGGACGCTGGACCCGCCGCTGCACGAGTTCCTGCCGAAAGGCGGCAAGGAAATCAGGGAGGCGGCCAAAGTGCTGGGTGTGTCGCCGGAGAAGCTCAGGCAGCGCTCGAACGAACTCAGAGAGACGAACCCGATGCTTGGACACCGGGGCTGCCGGCTTGGTATCACATTCCCCGAAATCACTGAGATGCAAGCTCGGGCGATATTTGAGGCCGCCTGTCGGGTTAAGGCGGACGGGGTTGATGTCGAGCCCGAGGTGATGATACCACTGGTTAGTGACGTTGCCGAGCTGGTACAGCAGCGCAGGGTCGTGGACAGAGTTGCCAGGCAGGTGTTTGAGGAAGCCGGGATAAAGGTGCGCTACCGTGTCGGAACAATGATTGAGGTGCCGCGGGCCGCGCTGACCGCAGACCGGATTGCCCGGGAAGCGGATTTCTTCTCGTTCGGAACAAACGACCTTACTCAACTTACTTTCGGGTTTTCTCGCGACGATGTCGGTAGATTCCTGCCACAGTATCTGGACGAAGGTGTGATCAGGCGTGACCCTTTCGCAAGTCTGGATATCACTGGAGTCGGCAGGCTTATCGAGCAGGGCCTGGAACTGGGCCGGCGCACGAAACCCGGGCTCAAGGTCGGGATTTGCGGAGAACATGGCGGCGAGCCGGATTCAGTGAAGTTCTGCCATCGGGTTGGCCTGGATTATGTCAGTTGCTCGCCCTACCGGGTGCCGGTGGCGCGGCTGGCCGCAGCCCAGGCCGTGCTGCTTGAAAGGGCGGAAACTCACCACTAAGGCACAAAGGGCACAAAGCGAACCCCTTTTGTCATTCTGAGCGGAGCCGAAGAATCTCAACCGCCAAGGCCGCCAAGAGCGCCAAGAGGAA
>JAUWNN010000020.1 GCA_030612625.1 Caldifarciminota bacterium | reverse complement strand
GTCTGAGCTAAGGTCGTGACGAACACCGTGTCGGACTTCTTGACGGATGTCATCAAGAGGAACATGACGATGCCGGTACAGACGCCCGAGTCGGAACCCATGACAAAGGCCATATCGAAGGGGAGGGTGGGGCCCACTGCCCCCCGGACAGTGGGCATTTGCAGGGCCAACGCTGTAACCCCCGCTTCGTCAGCGTGTTATCGGCAGCGTTATGTTTTGGGCCATTGTGGTCTCTAACCCGGTAGAAGCCAAAATATGGAGGTAGCTATGGATAGAGACCAAGAAGAACTGGCGCGTAAACGGCTGGAGCGTCAAGTCAGCCGGTACAAGAAGAAGCACAACTCGTCCAGAGTTGCGGACGTGCTGGCCGCGAAGCGGGCAATGATGGTGCGCAGGTACGGAGAGTACGCAGAGGTCGCCGCGCAGGTGAGCAGGGCGGTGTGCGGGGTGACCGACAATGCGGGCGTTCCGTGCATGCTGAGATTTACGGGGACATAATACTTAACTCAGGTAGAGCTTGGCGTCTCTCTTCATATGATGGCGACCTGCTCCCGCAGTATCCGTTCCCGGATGAGCGGTTTAATCGCTTCGTATTCGACCAGGTCCACCTTCTGGCCCAGTGCGTCTTCGATTTCTTGCTTCAGGCCGATGAAATCAAGCAGGCTGATGTCTTGTTCAATCTGGACGAGGATGTCAATGTCGCTGTCCGAGCCGGCTTCGCCCCTTGCCAGCGAGCCAAAAATGCCCGCTTTCGTCACGCCATGACGTTTAAGTATCGGCACGACTCGATTCTGTACATCTTCAATACTCATTATTCACCTTATTGTCTTCTACCTTACCGCAGCCAGAGTTTTGCGTCAAGCGCGAGACTCTGAGTCTGAGAGTTGGGGCGAGAAGAGAAAAGCTAGAACGCAGTGATTCCAGGGTGACACCCTGCGCAGCGCAAGGGTGTCACCCTACACACTTCGCGGAAGGCAGCCAGAAAGAGCCTTGCGTGCGGATTGGAATCGAAATCATTCGCTTTACAGTTGGTTTGGTATAGGTAGAATGAATGTCCTGCCATGCAACACCGGGAAAGACGCGTTGCTGATGCGATAAAGGAGGCGGTAGCCGAGATTATCCTGAATGAGATGTCTGACCCGAAGATTGGTTTCGTGACGGTCACCCGTTCCCGGGTGAGCCGTGACCTGAAGAACGCCACAGTCTACGTTTCGATAATGGGAAATGAAAAGGTGCGGGAGCAGGGATTCAAGCACCTGGAGCGGGCACGAGATTTCATCCGCCGCCGGCTTGCCCAGCATGTCAAGCTCCGTTACGTTCCTGAGCTTCGTTTCGCCCTGGACGATGTCTATGCCCACGAGCGGTACGTCGGCGGCATTCTTGATGACCTGTTCCCAAAAGGAACGGACTCAGGGGCAGGGGACGTGGAGTCCGGCGAAACCCCTCCTGCTGAGCCGTCCTGACCCTGAATGCGCGGGGTTCTCAATATCAACAAGCCGAGCGGCATATCTTCATATGACGTAATCAGACGGCTGAAGCGTATTCTGGGTTCCGGAAAGCCGGCCATCGGTCATGCCGGTACGCTCGACCCGCTCGCTTCAGGAGTGCTGCTCATCCTTGTCGGCGACGCCACCAAAATCAGTCGGCTGCTGCTCAACTCGGAAAAGGAGTACGAGGCCGAAGTGCTTTTCGGCATGCAGACCGACACCGATGACATCACCGGCAAGACTCTGACCCGGACACCGGTTCCGGACATTTCGACCAGCAGGCTTCGTACCCTGTTGCAGAAGTTCACAGGTAGAATCGAGCAAGTCCCGCCTTGCTATTCCGCACTCAAGAAGAACGGCGCTCCGCTATACCGGTTGGCCCGCAAGGGTATCAATGTGGAAATGAAGCCTCGAACTGTTACAATTCATGAGTTGGAACTGATTGACTGGAGTCCACCGCGTGTCCGGCTGCGTGCTCTTGTTTCGGCCGGAACTTACATCAGGGCCCTGGCCCGGGACCTGGGTAAGGCAGCAGGCAGCACCGCTACCCTGGCCGGTCTTGTCCGTACCCGTTCCGGTCGATTTCCCGTTGAGAAGGCCCTGGCTCTGGAACAGGTATCGCCTGAACGGCTGGCCGAAAACCTGATGCCGATTGATGAGGCCCTGGCTGAGCTGCCCAGGTTTACCATATCACCGGCAATGGCGCGGTGCTTGTTGCAGGGACAGAAAGTTCGACAGCAGGATGCGCCCCAGGCTGAATTCGCCCTGGCTTGCACGGCTGACCGGGATTTCCTGGCACTGGTGACCAGCGAGCAGGGCATGCTCAGGCCCAGACGCATCATCTACGCGGACTGGTAGGATGGAGCTTACTACAAAGGCACACGGCCACGATTGGAGCGAAAGAGAACGGAGGAAAACAGGGCACGTGGTTGCACTCGGCAGCTTTGATGGGGTTCATCTCGGCCATCAGCAGATACTCTCCCGGGCCCATCAGTTGGCAACGGCTATCGGTGGGACCAGCGCAGTGCTTACTTATGACCCGCTTCCGGCTCAGTTCATCCATCCGGACTTCACCTATGTTCTGACCCCTTTGTCCGAGAAGGTCTGTTTACTCATCGAGCTGGGAATGGAACTGGTTCATGTTGTCCGATTCGATGAACAAGCCCGGCGCACAGACCCGGTGGAGTTTATTAGAGATTACATCCTCTCGATGAAGCCGGCCGCAGTGGTTACCGGCCATGACCATCGTTTCGGGTATGAGGGTCGCGGAGATGTGGGTTTGCTTAAGAAGACGCTCGAGCCGCTCCAGGTCAAGGTTGAGGTTGTGTCTGAGTTCGAGCTTCTGGGCGCGCCGGTCCGAAGCACCCGGGTCCGGGAACACCTGCTGCTCGGCCATGTGCGCCGGGCCGCCGAACTGCTGGGCCGGCACTACCGGCTGAGCGGCAAAGTTGTGTCCGGAACCGGGACCGGCCTGCACATCGGGTTTCCAACCATCAATCTGCAGGTCGAGGAACAGGAGAAACTCATCCCGGCTGACGGGGTGTACGCGGTGGTCGTGGATGTGAATGGAGACCGGTATCCCGCGGTTCTCAATATCGGTCACCGGCCCACGTTTCGGGGTGAAACCCGTTCCATTGAAACCCACCTGTTCAAGTGGGACCTGCGGTCGCAGCCGACCAGTGCAACGGTTGGCTTCGTGGAGCGGCTCCGACCCGAAAGGAAATTCCCGACCGCGCAGGCACTTGCCCGCCAGATTCGAACCGATGTGGAAAAGGCAAGAGACGCCTTACGCATAACGCTCAACGCATAACGCATAATGCGTGCGGGGTCCAGCGTTTTGCGTCTTGCCGCCCGAAAACCGATATAGGAATCTCAACACAAAGACACAAAGAGCACCAAGTAGAGGACTCGGACTAGAATAGGACGTCACCCATTGGGTGAAACAAGCATCGGACGAAGAAAAGGTCACAAAGCCGCGTGGTTCTTGGTCTGCGACCTTCGTGACTTCGTGTCTTTGTGTTTCTATTTCGGTTCTTGGGTGCCCGGAAACCCTTGACAACAACCCAGCGTCCAGGAGTATATAGCCTGTTTCAACGGCCTTGGAACCTTTCTGATTAACCGGAGGCATAAGTATGGTTTTGGAGTCTGCTATCTGTTTGACACTGATGTTTGGCATCGGGCAGCCACCTTCGCCGGATTCGCTGGTTGCACCGATGCGCGCCGACACACTGACCGAGATGGAACTGAAGATATTCCCTGCGGAGCAGGCAACGTTTCCCATTTCCTACCAGATTTCATGGGGAGACGGCGCCACTCTGGACTGGACTTTGCCGGTTCGCAGTCCTGTTGACATCAGCCGGTATCACCGGTATCAACGACATGACAGTTTTGTGATAACGGCGCGGGCCCGGGATGCGGCAGGTCAGGTCTCAGACTGGAGCAGGCCTCTGACCGTCTTTGTGACCGACCCGGTGCTGAAGTGGGTATTTCCCACATTCGACCCGATCGTCGCCTCACCCACGCTTGACAAGAAAGGGAATGTCTACATCGGCGATGAGGGCGGCTGGTTCTATTCGCTTGACCCGGAAGGCCAGTTGCGCTGGAGCTTTCAGGCCAAGGGCCCGATATATGCTACGGCCGCAATCCACCGGGGTCTGGTGTACGTTGCTTCTCTGGACAGCAACCTTTACTGTCTTGACACCAGCGGCAAGCTGCGGTGGAAGCTCTGGCTGGATGATGAGTTCTACACTGCACCAGCAGTAGGTGCAAAAGGTAACATCTATATCGGCTCTGATGCAGGCACCCTTCTTGCCGTAACGCCCGACGGCAAGCTACGCTGGAGCTATGAGACCGGTGCCGAGATTTCTTCATCCCCTTCCATCGGATTGAACGGGCTGATTTACATAACGTCCGATTCGGTCTACTGCATTGACGGCCGGAAGCGACGCCACTGGGCTTTTGGCACCGGGGAAGGCGACTACTTTTTTGCGTCGGCAGTGCCTGATGCCGAAGGAACGGTTTATGTCGGGAATGAGGACGGGTTTCTCTACTGCATAAGACCGGACGGCCGGCTGCGCTGGCGGGCGCCGGTTCCGTTTGAAGACGAAATCAAGACCGAGGCAATTATCGGGCACGGAGATACGCTCTACCTGGGCACGGAGGGCTGTTACCTGTGCTGCAAAGCCCCGCACGATACGGTCAGGGCGCTGTGCGAGTCTGATGACATCGTTGTCGCGACCCCGGCGCTCAGTGCCAAGGGAACCCTCTATTTCCTTCCTGATGATGGTCTTGCATATGCGGTGAACGCACACGGCCGGCCGGTCTGGACATACGAAATCGCGGCTGACGAAAAGGACCTTTATTACACTTCCGCGCCAACAATCGGCCCTGACGGCACGGTTTATATCGGTTCCTGGGACGGCGGGCTTTATGCGTTTGAGGGAGACGAACCACCGGCCAATACGCTCTGGCCCCAGTACCGGCACGATGCCCAGCATACCGGCCGACTCACCAGGCCTGCTAAGGATTAGATAAGTCAAAGTGCAAATATCAAAATGCAAGTTCGGACAGAATGATTTCGTGGCCAACGATGCGGCTGAACCGCAGATTACGCAGATTGCACAGATAGGGTCCGGAAAGGAATCTGCGTTCATCGGTATTCATCTGCGGTTGCTCTGTTTTAAGGAGTGATTATGTTTGGAATCTACGCTTCACCTACCGCCACCTTCAGCCGGCTCAAGGAAAGGTCGGTCTGGCTGGTGCCACTGATTGTCGCGCTTGTTGCCAACCTGGCGGTGACCGCGCTTTCGGTCCAGTACGTTGACTGGGAGAAACAGCAGGAGCAGGCTGTGGAACAAATGGAAGGGCGAGGCATGACCGAGGAGCAGATCGAAAAGGCAACCGAAAACATGGAGCAATTCTACTCCAACCAGTTGATGCGTACCGGTCTGCCGCTTGTCGGTTCGCTTGTTACCCAGCTTATCGCTATCTTCTTTTTCACGCTCGTCTACAACCTGGCTCTACCCCTGCTCGGTGCCAGCGGTAACTTCCTGCGGACCCTGTCCGTAGTCACCCACGCCGGCCTGATTGCTCTGCCCGCGGCCGCGGTTAAAGCGATTCTCATCTTGGTCAGACGCTCGGCCGATGTCAGCACCAGCCTGCTGTTGGCCGCCCCGAACATCAAGTCAGGATTTCTCGCGGTTATGCTCGCCCGCATTGACATATTCGTCATCTGGCAACTCATCCTGGCCGGTCTCGGGCTCAAGGTTGTGTTTGATCTCAAGGGCTCAAAATCCTACTGGCTCGTGTTTGGGGTCTGGGCTCTTGTCACGGTTATCTTTGGTCTGTTTGCCACTTTCGCCGGCCGCTGAGCGATGAGTGCGTTCATTCTGGTTCTGCTGTTCGCCAGTCCTGACACCCTTGAGCTCACGCTTGACCAGGCGCTGCGCATGGCTTTCAGACAGAGCCCGGCTCGAGCTGAAGTGAAGGCGTTACAGACCCAGAGCGCATCAACTCTGGCCCGGGGAATAACATCAGTCATCCCCAGCGTGTCCGGGTCAGTAGGTTATGCCAAGTCTACCGGGTTCCTGCCCGAATCCCTGGATGCCGGTCGTACCGCTGGTTCTTGCCGACCTTCGGGCTTTGGTTCTGACTGGTCCTGGACCGGAACCCTGAGCATCAGTCAGGTTGTGTTTGACCCGGCCGTGTTCGCCGGCCTGGTTGGTTCCGTCGTCTATTCCGGGTACTATGCAACCGACGCCCGGGACAAACAGGCCAGGCTCATCTATGACGTTACCACCGATTACCTGAGCCTTCTCAAGACCCAGCTTCTGCGTGATGCGGCTCGAGCCGCGTTGCGCCGTACAGATGAAAACCTCAAGATTGTCCAGGCGAAAGAACGGCTCGGGTCCGCATCAAGGATTGATGTCATGCGGTCCGAGGTGGTCAGGTCCCAGGCCGAAATCGGACTGCTGGGTGCGAAAAAAGGACTGGCAGTCGCAGCCGAAGCATTCAAGGCCACAGTCAATATCAGCGAAGATGTGGCGGTGAAACCGGCCGAAGAGTTGACCGAACCTTCCCAGTTCGAAATGCCGAGCCCGGAGAGCCTGCTGGCCGAAATCAAGCGGCGCAATCCAGGCCTTGCGCTGGCCGCAAAGGCAAATACCGTTGCCAGAGTCAATCTTGCGTCATCAATCGGCAAGGTTCTGCCGTCAGTTTCCGCCTATTGGACTTCAAGCTACTCAGATTCCGCTTTCCCATCAAGCTATGGCCGCTGGAATGAGAACGACGCGGTTTCCTATGGTCTCAGAGCATCGTTTCCACTTCTCGACCTGAAGTCCTACATCCTGAATATCGTTGACGCGGCGAACGAATCGCGCCGGGCCCGGGCTGCCGCGGCTACGGCTGTGCTTCAGATTCGCTCGACTGCGCTCGCTGCAGTCCTGGGCTACGAGGAGGCGAAGCAGACATACCACTACTCCCAACGCAACCTGAAACTCAATAAAGAACTCTACGAGCTTGCGAAGGAACAGCAACGGCTGGGCGCCATATCCCTGGCCGACTTGCTCAGTGTTGAGGCGAACCTTGCTCAGGCCCAGGCCACTTATGTTAGCGCGCTCTGTGATACCTATATCCAGGCGGCCCAGATAAACTATCTTTTGGGCGTTACTGGGGATGGCGCTTCGCGTTAGACTTTGGAAAAGAACAAGGAATCTCTTTATTCCCATACCCGCCGCAGGCGGCGAAAGGAGACCCAATGAAGCGGCGCACCAAGGTAACCTTTATCATCATCGGCATCGTCATCGTGCTCGGCGTTATCGTGGTTCTGAATCTTTCCCGTTCTGAATCCGGTGCATCAGTCCAGACCGAGGAAGTCGATTACGGTTCGATTCGCTCCGTGGTTGTCGCCACCGGCGAGTTGCGCGCCCAGGCTCAGGTCAATCTCCAGGCCCAAGTCATGGGTGTGGTCAAGCGGCTGCTTGTGGGAGAAGGGGATTGGGTCAATAAAGGCGACCTGCTCCTGCGGCTGGACCGGCGCACCTATGAGGCCCAGCTTGTCCAGGCCCGCTCGCGCTATACCCAGGCTAAGCTCAGTCACGCCCGGGTGGAAAGTCTGTACAATCGCAGCCTGGTGTCGGACGAGCAATATGAAGGCTCAAAGGCCGGTTTCGATATGGCCAAGGCCCAGTTTGATGAAGCGACAGACCGTTATGCGAAAACCTCAATCAGGACGCCGATTTCCGGCACCGTGGTTCAAGTCAATGTCGAAGAAGGCGAAACCGTCATCGTCGGCACGATGAACAATCCCGGCACGGTCATCATGGTCATCGCTGACATGTCAAGCATGCTCGCTATCGTCCAGGTGGACGAGACCGACGTTGTGTCACTCCGGCTCGGCCAGCAAGCCGAAGTGGAAATCGACGCCCTGCCCGATGCCGTTTTCTCGGGTACGGTCACGGAAATCGGCTACATGCCGATTCAGAACCTGGGCATAACCGGCGGCGAAGGCGTCGACTTCGAGGTCGAGGTCACCCTCGACAGCGCAACGTCCGCCTTGCGTCCGGGCATGTCGGTCAGCAGTGAAGTCGTGACCGCGCAACTGGACAGCGTGCTCGTCATACCGATCCAGGCGATGGGCCGGCGCGAAGTCGACGGCGAAGAGAAGGAGACCGTGTTCGTGGTCGAAGACGGCAAAGCGGTGCTGAAGCCGGTCAAGACCGGCGAGTCGAGCGACACCGAAATCGAAATCACCGAAGGCCTGGAACAGGGCGAGCGGATTATCACCGGGCCCTACAAAGTCCTCTCCAAGCTCAAGGACGGACGCAGCGTCAAACCCGAAGCGAAGAAGAACGGCAAAGGCGGTGGAACGGGGACATGATCCAATCCCGTCCTCGGCATTGGGATCGTGTCCCCGGCCCCAAGCGTCCGGCGTCAAGCGTAGTGCGTAATGCGTGAAGCATCAAGCTATCCGCTCATCCGGACCGACCAACTCACCAAGTGCTACCGCGCGGGCCGGGCCGAAGTCCACGCGCTGCGCGGAGTCACGCTCACGATTGAGCGCGGCGAGTACGTCGCTCTGATGGGCCCGTCCGGCTCGGGCAAATCCACACTCATGCACCTGATTGGCTGCCTCGATAGTCCGACCTCCGGCACCTGTGAAATCAACGGTCAGGACATCGCCCGGCTCAACGACGTCGAACTCGCCCGGCTCCGCAATCGGGAAATCGGGTTTGTGTTTCAGACTTTCAACCTGCTTCCCCGTCTTTCGGCCCTGGCCAATGTCCAGTTGCCGATGATCTACGCCGGTACCCGTCCGCGGGAACGCACCCGCCGCGCGCGCGAACTCCTCACCCTGGTCGGGCTCGAAGACCGCATGACCCACAAATCGAACGAACTGTCCGGCGGCGAAATGCAGCGGGTCGCCGTGGCCCGTGCACTGGCGAACCAGCCTGCGTTGCTTCTGGCCGACGAGCCGACCGGTAATCTCGATACCCGGACCGGTCAGGAGATGATGGCCCTGTTCGACCACCTGGCGGAACAGGGCAACACGATTATCGTCGTCACCCACGACGCGGGCGTGGCCGGCCATGCCCGCCGTATCATCCGGTTGCGGGACGGAATGGTGGAGGCAGAGTAGATGCCGTTCCTCGACCTGCTCAAGCTGTCGCTCCAGACTTTCCGTACCCACAAGATGCGCTCGTTCCTGACCGCGCTCGGCATCATCATCGGCGTCATGACCGTCATCGCTATCATCTCGCTGATTCAGGGCATGAACCAGGAAGTCGAGCGCCAGATAAGCTCGCTCGGCTCCAACACCATCTTTGTCCAGAAATTCGCCTGGGGCATGGGCCAGATCGACTTCGACGAAATCGGCCGCCGGCCCGACCTGACTCTGGCCGACGCCGAGGCGATCGCCCGCCTGGGGTCAATCGCCAAAGTAGCGCCGCAGCGCTCGCGTTCGGTCAACCGCATCACCTACCGCGGCAACAAAGCCACCGGCGTTGAAGTGACCGGTGCGACACCGAGCATCGCGGCAACCGCCAACATCAAAACTGAGGCCGGGCGTTTCATCAACTCCAACGACAGCCTGCGCAAACGCGCGGTCTGTGTCATCGGCGGCCAGGTGGTCGATGACCTGTTCCCGGACGACAACCCGATAGGCAAGCGCATCGACATCGAGGGGAAGCGCTTCACCATCATCGGTGTGCTCGAACGCAAAGGCAGCTTCATGGGCCAGAGCCAGGATAACAACATTATCATCCCGCTCGCCACTTTCACTAAGTACTTCCCGCTCCCGCGCAGCCGGCGGGGCCGCGTCTTCCGCGGCATCTCGATTCAGGTAATGCCGCGCAAAGGCGTCCCGCTCGACCGCGCCATCGACGAAATCCGTGAACTCATGCGCCGCCGCCACGGGCTCGGGTACGACAAGCCCGACGACTTCGGCATCAATACCCAGGACACGCTGCGCGAGATGTACCAGAATCTCACCCGGGTCGCGGTCATCGTCATGATTGCAGTGGCCGGCATCTCGCTTCTGGTCGGCGGCATCGGCATCATGAACATCATGCTCGTTGCGGTCGCTGAGCGCACCCGCGAAATCGGGCTGCGCAAGGCGCTCGGTGCCACCAGCCGGACCGTACTCTGGCAGTTCCTGCTCGAATCGGTATTGCTCTCCGTGGTCGGGGGCCTGATTGGCGTCGGACTTGGCATCGGCATCGCGGCCATCGCCGGAGCGCTGATCCACATGGACGCCGCGGCCCCGTTCTGGGTCGTGCTGCTCGGGTTCGGGTTCGCGGCCGGGGTGGGGATATTTTTCGGGATATACCCGGCCTCCAGGGCCGCAAAGCTCAATCCAATCGAGGCGTTGCGCTATGAGTAACCCAAGAACCGAAATAGAGCCACGAAGACACGAAGAACACGAAACGGAGAAGCAGCAACCGTGCGGCCTGGAAGAGATAGGGTGACACCCTTGCGTTGCGCAGGGTGTCACCCTTGCCAGTTCTGGGTCCGGGAGGTTCTTTTTTCGTGGATTTCGTGCTTTCGTGGCCAATCCTACATCGGTTTTCGGAGAGTAACGTCCGTCTTGACAACAGGAAGTGACTGTATTATAATCATTTATGCCTATCAGAGAGTTTCGGTGTAGCGATTGTGGTAGTGTCTTCGAAACACTCATCTTGAGCAAGAGCGATGAAACCGGTCAGCAATGCCCGAAATGCAGAGGCAGGAAACTGACCGCAATGTTCTCGGTGTTTGGCGTGGCTGGCGCTGAGAAAAGGGTGTCGGTCAACAAAGGCTGCGCCACCTGTGCCGCCTATAATTGCAGCACTTGTACCTAGGAGGGTAACGATGACCGTAACCAAGGCTGACCTTGTTGAGAAGATCACGCGCCAAGTGGCGCCGAACATCACCAAGCGGGATGTAGCTCGGATTGTCCAGATGTTCATTGACCAACTCTGCGATACCCTCGTAGAGGGTAACCGCATCGAAATCCGAGGCTTCGGGGTTCTGAACACCAAGCTGCGCAAGCCCAAAGTAGCGCGCAACCCCAAGACCCGGGAACCGGTCAACATTCCGCCACGGCGTGTGCCGGTGTTCAAGGCATCACGTCTGCTCAAAGCAAGCCTTATAAAGAAAGGACTGTAGCCTGTGCCCTGTGGCAAAAAGCGGAAGCTGCGCAAGATAAAGCGGCACAAGTACAAGAAGCGCCGCAAATCACTGCGCCACAAGAAGAAGCTGCACTAGGTAGTTGCTTCAGCAGTAACAGCAGGGGTGGTTCGCCACCCCTGCATCCGTTCTCCGAAAAGAGACCAGCATAAGTAACCGGCTAGAATGACGGCTGGACTCTGGTTCTAGTGAACCAGCATTACCGAGCAGTCAACCTGGCGCAGAACAGCATCTGAAACTCCGCCCAACCGTTTGTCCGCGGTGCTGTTAAGACCCCGGCGCCCCAGGACCACGACATCAAACCCGCCTTGGTTTGCCAGCCCGACTATTGCATCGGCCGGTCTGTCCTCGAGCAACCGCATTTGGGCTTCCACATCAAGCCTTGCCAGAACTCTGCGGCCGTCCTCAAGGATTGCCTGGGCCGAGTCCCGGAAGCTCTGCTTAAGTTCCTGGTTAAGGTCAGCTTTGTACAGCGGCGGCACGTACGCCGCGGTCACGACCGTAAGCCTGGCTCCATCAGCCTTGGCAACCCGGGCCGCGGCCTCGAGCGCCCGAATCGAATGGTCGCTGCCGTCAATTGCAACGAGTATCTTCTGGAACATCATCTCTCCTTGATTCTGGTTACTCGATGTTATCACCGGACCTGGTTCAAGGCAAGTCCCAGTGATAGGTTAACCCGTCCCGCATAAAACGCACCACGTCTGAAGCATGGCCGAATCCGGCCAGGTCTTCAGTCAAGTCTGGTTGCTCTGCGCCGCAGCTTGGGCACTGCTCAAAGGTCATCGTATAAGTGCCGTGCAATGCCCAGCCCTCAACTACCATTTTGCGGGTCTCAGGCTCAATCACCCGCAGGAACGTCAGTCCCGGTATCCTGATTTGCTCAGGCCGCACCTGGGTTCTGCACCGCAGGCAGTTCCAGGGCCGGCGCAACTCGATTTCGCGCTTGGCCATTGCCGTCACCTCTTCAACCAGATAGTAGTCAGGGCAAAGTCTGACAAGCTCCCTGACACCTGCTGGGTGGGTTCCGACCCCGGTCAGCATCCAGATTCGGTCCAGTTCCGGATTGCCTTCGTGCAGGACCCGAGCCCGGCTTTCATGTTCCTGCCAGGTCTCCAACTCCTTTTTCCGTCTCTTCTCAATGCGCTCCTTTGCCAGAAACCAGCCTTTCACCCAGTTCCTGTATTTCCTTGCGCTTAGAGCGTCCTTCAGTTCCTGATTCTCGGCCCGCTGTTTGGGACTCAGATACAGCAGGAACAGCTTGATTCTGTGCGCTGCGCTCCGGTCGAAATAGAAGATGGCCGGCCAGACAAAGACGTACAGGATTCCCCTGAGTACGCTGACAAACATGTTGAGCGACCACATCTCTTTGTCCTGGAACTCACCGTCCAGGTAGTAGAGACTCAGATGGTACAGAACGGCAATGACCAGACCCAGGTAGAACCAGGCAAACATTATCGGGAAGAAGAACCTGACCAGCTTCTCAGCAACTACCGGGTTAAAACCCATTACGACTCACACTACGAAATCCGGGCCTCAAATCAAGGGGAAAACGAGACTGACTTGACGCAGATGGATTCCTGTCCATACTCTACCCGAACTGAGACATGGCAAAGAAAGAATTTCCCTTGGGTAGTCTGACCGGCTGGGTAGGTCTGATTACTCTTGTTGTTGTATGCATTGCCGTCGTGGTATTCCTGGTGGTGCTCTTCATACGGTTCCAGGCCCATTATTCCGGTCTATAGAAACCAGGATAACAGCTCACAAGTAACCGCAGATGAATACCGATGAACGCAGATTCCTTTCCGGACCCCTATCTGTGCAATCTGCGTAATCTGCGGTTCAGCCGTTTCCTGTCTTCGTGGCTCTATTTCGGTTCTTGGGAAAATGCCGTTCTTCATAGTCTTATACCCTGATATGAGCGGAGCGGCCGTAGATTTGTGCGCAGAAAAGCGGGGGGTGGGTCTCCCAGGGGCCGTTTAGGGGAGCGTTTGCCTCGGTCTTTGTTTCAGCCTTTGTGCCGGAGTTTGTTTCAGCCTTTGTGTTGGCCTTTGTCTCGGTCTTAGTCCCGGTCTTTGTCTGGGTCTTCGTGCCGGCCTTTGCCCTGGTCTTTGTCTCAGCGTTTGTCTTGGTCTATGTCTCGGCCTTTGTGTCGGTCTTTGTTTAAGTCTTCGCCTCAGCCTTTGCGTTGGTCTTCGTCTCGGCCTTTGTCCGGGCCTTTGCCTGAGCCTTTGTCTTGGCCTATTCCGTGCCCAGCCGCTGGCTTCGGGCTAGCGCTGCACTACCAGTTTCCTGGTGGCGGCGAAGTCATCGGCCTCCAGTCGCACAAGGTAGACGCCTCTGCTCAGGCTTTGCAGGTCCAGGGTGACCGCTGACCGCCTGCCGCTCACCGCCAACCGCTGAGACCGGACCGCGGCCCGGCCGGCAACATCGTAGATGGTGATACTCACAGGCCCGGTTTTCGGCAAGGTGTAGCGCAGAGTGGCAAACCGGGCCGCAAGCGGATTCGGGATAATGGCGAATGACGATTTCCGAATGTCGAATGACTTGCTGGCCATCACTCCGGAGCGGTGAGCGGTGAGCGGTGAGCCGTAGGCGGGTAGCATGTATCGCCAGAACTGGCTGCTCTTGTTTCCCTTGAGCACAAAGAAGGCGGTTTGGTCGTAGAGCACGATGTCACCACCGTACTTCACCCGCTTCTTCTTGCCGTCCGAGCCCAGCCTTGGAATTGTATCAAGCTCACGCCAGGAGCTGTCTGCAAGGGTATACTTCCAGAACTGCTGGGTGTTGCCGCCTTTGAGCGCATAGATATTGCCAGCATACCATACTGCCGAGCCACCGTCCCTGGACTTCTTTCTTCTGATGCGGCTGCCATGCTGACCCCAGTACGGCATGCCAGGCAACATCTGGCTGTGCCAGGTATCACAAGGCACATCATACTTCCACAACTCGTGATAGCTCTCGTTATGGATATACCTTGCCTTGTGGGCGTATATGGTCCGGTTTTGGTCGTAGACAATCCACGAGCCCCTTTTCCACCTGTCCTTGATTCCAGCCGGCGCGGAGCGCAATGTCTCCCAGGTATCGGACACGGTATTGTACCGGTAGAACTCAGTTTTGTATCCTTTCAGGAAATACACATAGCCGGTGTCACCGATAGTGATGTACTCCATGTCGCCGCCGCCCTTTACTTTCTTGCGCTTCAGGCCGAGCGGGACATCCGGAAGCTGACGCCAGGTCCTAGCCGGCACGTCATACAGCCAGAAGAGGAGTGTATTGTCCCCAATGACTGTATAGACATACCTGCTGCCGTCAGTAACACCCTTGCCGCCCCGACCCCAGTTACCGCGCGGTACCTCACCGAGTTCCAGCCAGATGTCGGCCATGGGGTCATACTCATAGAAATCGTCTGTGCCCCGGGATGCGTAGAGCTTGCCATTGCTTTCCATCAGCGCAAGCCAGCCGCCTTTATAGACCCCTCTGGGCATCCGCGCGACTTCATGCCATCCAGTTTCCCAGAAGACAGGTTCGACCGTTCTTGTTGAAGTATCGTTGGCCGGGTTCTCATCGCCGGGAAGCAGTGTCCAGGCGGTCACGAGATACGACGGGCCGTTGCCTGATGTCCAGTCAGCAAAAACCACGTGAGCGGTGTCACCGGAAACAAGCAAGGCTATGGTGTCGGATTCAAGGTATATCTGAGTCCCGGACGAATCAATAGCCAGGAATACCGGGACATCGGCATGGGGGGTGACGCCGTCGTTGAAAACGATAACCTCAGGAGCGACCGTTGTCGCAGGAAACATCAGTTTACGTGGAGCAACAATACCCCGCAGGATGACATCGTTGGTGGCATGAATACCTCGGCGATACCAAATATCACTGCGGCGCTCCCAGACGATGTGGATTCCGAGATTCCGGTCATTGACCACGCAGGGGTCGTCCACATCAGTGCTGAAGTCGGTCAGTGCTCGCGGCTCACTCCAGAGACCGCTCGGATACCGGGTGGTATGTATCACCTGGTCATCACTGGGCGAGTTGACGGTCTCTCCGTACCAGACAACATCACACAGACCGCTTGGATGGCAGGTAATGCTCGGGTATTGCTGGTCGTGAAGGGAGTCGCTGCCTATTACTTTGACTTCGACCCACCCGCCGGGCGCACGACGGCGGTACAGTATCTCATCAGGCGTACCGTAGTGCCAGACGACGTGGACATCGGTGCCTGTACTGCTGACAGCTACTGATGGCGCGTTTCCGCCGAAATAGACAGTCTCGATGTCCTGCCAGACCCCGCTGATTCTGCGTCGCAACTCGACCCCGTACCCAGCCCAAGCCACGTAGACATTGTTGTCGTTGTCGACCGCAATGCTCGGGTGAGCCGCGGCGCTCAACTGGGTCTCTGCCTGCCAGCCAACTCCAGGTACGAACTCTTTGTGAAACACCACATAGCTGCCTCCAGGAACGGTCATGCCGCGCCAGACGACATGAACATTGTCACCATTGGGTGGGCACGTCACCGCCGGACAGTTTTGACTCAGGGCATCGCCGGGGTCGTACAACAGAGTGTCCGGCTGCCATGACCCGGTCTGAACATCGTACTTCTTGTACCATATACCGTAGTCAGGCTGAGTTGTGGTGTACCAGACAACGTGGACATTCCCGGAAATGTCGCACGCCAGACTCGGCCGGCGGCACGATGCCGAAACATCAGTCAATATCGTCTCTGGCAGCCAGGTACTGGTCGCGTTGTCGTACTTGCGATAACCTATCTGATAGGGCGAGGTTCGCTTGTCGTACCAAGCCACGTGGACGTTGCCAAAGCTGTCAGTCGCGACTGTTCGCTGGTGCCCGTAGCCGAGAAACTGGCGGTAATTCGGAGTCAGGTTTACCATCGAATCCCAGACCGCATCGCTCTCAAGCGCAGGAATTGAACTGGGGGTCGTTTCAGTTGCCTGGACAACGCAAGCAGATATACACAGCAGCGCCAGTATCTGCTGAACCTGATTCAATCTGAGCATCTTTACCTCCTCTTGCTTCGGCGCAGCCAAAGCTGCAAGCCAAATGGCCAATATCTCCTGACAGATTCCATTCTAGATATAACCCGGAAACTGCTTCCTTACAGGCTTGTTAGCATACTACCGATTTTCGGTGTTGTCAAATCGCTGGAACCCGGTCACGAACGTGCCGGCCCGAGCCTGGAAATGGCTAGTGGGTCAGGAAGTAGCTGACGATGTTGATGCCTATGCGCAGGGCCTGTTCCCGGACGTCTTCCGGGTCGTTGTGCGCAGTGGTCCAGCCATCGCTGATATTGGTGTTATAGGTGTAATAGACCACCAGTCTGCCGCCGACAAAGATACCAAGCCCTTTGGGTGGGCCTTCATAATGCTCGTGAATCTTGGGCAGGCCTTTTGGGAAGTCATAAACCTGATGGTAGATTCCATGGTCAAAGGGCAACTCGACAAGCTCATTTTGAGGAAACACCCTGGCCATTTCCCTTCGGAAAGCCTGGTCCATCCCGTAGTCGTCATCAGCGTACAGAAAGCCGCCGGCCTCAAGGAAGTGACGCAGCCGCTTCACTTCCTCGTCCGTGAAACTGACATTGCCGTGGCCGGTCATGAATAGGAAAGGGTAGTTGTAGAGCTTCTCATCAATCAGGCTGACCTGGGCTTCATCTTCGACCGCTTTGATGTTCGTCTTTCGATTAAGCTCTTTTGCCAGGTTTGGAATTGCGTCCGGGTCATTGTACCAGTCACCACCCCCGCTGTACTTAAGCCGGGCCATCTGGAAACGGCTACCGGATTGCGCTGACCCCGTAGCAACTAGCACCAGAACAACTAGCCAGGCCGCTAGAGTCCTTGACCTGAATCTCACCTTTCGCCTTCTGCGTTCTTTCTGTCATTCCGAGTGAGGCGCACATTCGGCTTGCTCAGTGTGAACCCCGCGCCGAATCGAGGAATCTCTGGCCGAGACACCCCTAGAACCCTAGAACCCTTGTTCTGCGTCCTCGCAGGTGCCATCCGATGGCACAACCCTTGAATCCTCATCTAGGTTCTTCGGCTTCGCCGCTTGATTGCGGCCAGGTATTTGTAAGGGATGGATACTTCGCCCAGGTAGATGTGGCCGTTCTTGCGTCCGCCATGACAGTCGCTTCCACCGGTCATCAGCAACTGGTTTTTCTGGGCCAGTTCGTTGTAATGGGCAACTTCGCGTGTGCCATGGTCCGAGTGCCATACTTCGATGCCATCAACCCCGGCCGCAATTGCCGCATAGACCGCCTTGTCCTGGTGATAAGTGCCCGGATGGGCAATAACCGAAACCCCGCCATGCTGCTTGATGAAACCGATTGCTTCTTCAGGACTGAGCTTCATCTTGGGCGCGTAGGCCGGGCCGTCATAACCGATGAACTCCCTGAACGCCTGTTCGGTGCTGGCAACAACTCCGGCTTCGAGCATCGCCTGGGCAACATGGGGACGGCCTATGGCCGCATCTTTGGCAACGGCCTTAACCTGGGCCATCGTGACTTTGACTCCGAGTTTCCCGAGACGTTCGCACATGAGCCGGGCCCGTTTTTCCCGGTGAAACTGCACCTGCTCAAAGAACTGAAGTACATCCGGGTTCTTATAGTCCAGATAGTAGCCCAGCACGTGGACATCGACGCCGTCAGCGTTACAACTCATCTCCACACCGGGTACCACTTCAATTCCGAGCTTGCAACCGACAATCAAGGCGCGGTCAATCCCACCAAGCGAATCGTGGTCCGTGATTCCGACCGCGGCCAGCCCAAGGCGGTGGGCGCGCTCTACGACTTCTTCCGGGGTGAAAAGGCCGTCCGAAAAGATGGTATGGCAGTGTAAATCCACCAGCCGGGCAAGTGCGTTCTGGCTGCCGGCGGTCACACCGCCCTCGGCCGCACTGTGGCCGAATTCCCAATACCCGAATCCCAATGACCAATCAAGTCACAATGCCCAAATCCAGTTGCCCGGACCGGGCCGGGTTGGTCATTGGTCATTGGGACCTGGTCATTGATTGGGACTTGGTCATCGGCCACTGGTCATTCTCTTTGCCACTGTGTCCTGGTACTCTTTCACAAGCCGGTCGAGTTCTGACGCCATCTCGTCCAGAGCTTCCTGCTTCTCAGCCACAAAGTCCTTGTCCTGAATGCTCGGCAGGTTGATGAGCACATTAAGACGCGCCCCACGGAACGCGGTTTCCAGGTTCATGGTTCCGACCCCGGCGTCGCTGACCGAACTCTCGTTGCCGTGCTCGACAATCGGCTGGCAAAGCCTCAGGGCGTCCAGGGCCAGGCTCATTGTCTTGAAAGGTGTCTCGGCCGCATCTTTCAGCGCGTCGCTGACCGCCTGTTCCCTTTTCTGCTGCTCCTCTTCGGTTGTCTTCGGCAGCTTGTAGGCTTTCATTACCTTCTTGAATGAGTCCGCATCCTCATCAACCAGGGCCTGAAACCGCTCGCGCATGGGAATCAACTGGTCTCTCACCCGGGTCAACTCCTCCTCGAACTCCGCGTACTTCTTCTTGCCGATAGAGAGCTTCGCCACCATTGTCATCAGGGCGACGCCGAGCGCACCGTTCAGGGCTGCGGTCGAGCCGCCGCCCGGAACAGGTGCGCGCGATGCAAGCTCGTTCAGGAAGTCGGGCATTCCCTTGGCCGGAACCAGCCGGTTCTCAAGTATCTGGTCCCGGCTGAAGCTGTTGAGTTGAAGCGCATACCGGGCACAGGCATTCAGGGCTCCCTGCGGCACAAGCCCGACAACCTCGGACTCCAGCACATTCACGCCCCAGCGTGCCGCTTCGTGCTTCACGGTCTCGAAGACCCGGTAGAGTGGGGTTTTGGTGTAGTCGGTCATGTTGATAGAGACCTGAACGCAGCCCCGCTCCTTGATCTCAAACCCCAGCGCCTTGACGAATTGGAAACCGCCGCTACGGAACCGTATCGCTTTGGCGATGCGCTGCGCCACTTTCAGATTTCTGGTATCGAGATAGACGTTGTAGGCGATAAGCGGTGCCCGGACTCCGACAACGGTCGCACCCGCGGTCGGATGCATTTCAGGCTTGCCGAAATCCGGTGCCCGGTCCGGGTCGCTCTTGATTGCGGTGCGCAGCCCTTCGAATTCGCCTTTGCGGATGACTGCCAGGTCAACCCGGTCCGGCCTGGTTGCAGCCAGCTCATAAAGGTAAACCGGGATGGAAAGCTCGTCCGCAATCCTCTTGCCCAGCCGCTTGGCCAGTTCGATGCATTCGTCCTGCTTCACGCCGGTAATCGGCACAAAAGGAACCACATCAGCCGCGCCCATTCTTGGATGCTCGCCCTTATGCTTGGTCAAATCAATCAGCTCGCTTCCCTTCTCAACTGCTCGGAAAGCGGCTTCAAGTACTGCCTCGGGTTCGCCGACAAAACTCAAGACCGCCCGGTTGTGGTCAGCATCCATCTCATAGTCGAGCATGCTCACCCCGCTGACCGACTTTATCGCATTGACAATCTGCTCGATGACTTCGGGCCTGCGGCCTTCGCTGAAATTGGGAACACACTCAACTAATCTGCGCATAATTCAGAACTCCTTTCACTCTACCAAACAAGACGCTATCTTAGCTGCGATTGCCAGACTGTCAATCTGACCAGAAACGCCGGCCCCAATCAGGGCCGGCGCCTGAGTGATGTTGCTGCTTCAGGTCTTGGACCAGAGTCCGATTCTGCACCCGCACGGGTCCAGGAATGCGGCGCAGAAGCCCATGCCTCCGCCGATTTCGGTCTTGTCCTGGGCCGGCTTTCCGCCCAGTTCCTCGGCTTTCTTCAGAGTGGCCGGAATATCCTGCACCTCGATGTAAACCCGGATTCCGGGTTTGGGAATTTTATCAACCTTATTGAACCCGCCGCCGATACCATCTTCAACCTCGAACAATGTATACTCCCCGCCCGGGATGTCCTGCATCTTCCAGCCGAAAAGCCCGGCAAAGAACTTCTTGGACTTCTCCAGGTCGGTCGAAGGTATTTCCCAGTGTACCAGTTTGTCCATCAGTTGCTCCTTTCAGATTGCGCTCGTCCCATAATCGCCACACCAGCCCGATTGTCAAGCCCAGCTACCCGAAAACCGATATAGAGAATTCACCACCAAGCTTGCCTTGGGTCAGATACAGGGTGTCACCCTGATGAGGTGACACCCTGACGCCCGCTCATTGTAGGAGCGGCATCCCTGCCGCGATTCCTGTTCTGCTGCCAGCGGTAAGCGAGGGTTGTCATTGCGAGGGCCGCAAGGCCCGTGGCATTCTTCCGGCCTTTGGCCGTCAGCCCCTGTCTCCTGTCTCCTGTTTTCTATCCTCGGGATGTCAGCGAGGGGAGAATTAGGGACAACCACCGTTTTCCTGCCGGGCCGTCATCGTTCACCACGGTCAACTTCTACTCCAAGTCGCCCGCGTGTCAAGCTTGGGGATTTCGGACCCACCTTTCGCACTTCGGGCGGGTTCGCGTCGCCTTCCGTCATGG
>JAUWNN010000002.1 GCA_030612625.1 Caldifarciminota bacterium | reverse complement strand
TTGAGATATATCGACAGCACAGTTTATTACGTTTGCAAGCCTCAGTTCGGTGAGGCCTATGGCTTTTCCTGAGGAGGGCTGGCAGCCGTAAAGGTCGGCGACAAGTGGGGCTATATCGACAAGATGGGCAGGTATGTTTGGAAACCCACAGAATGATTACTGCATACTGACGGAAGGGTTCTGGTTCATCACCTAGTTGGTTTCATTCTGCGGTACCGCACAGTTGGGTAGCGTCGGTCACCGGTCTCTTTCAACAGCGTCGTCTTACTACCCCCAGCGATTCAATGGGACAGAATTCAGGTCGAAGCCGGACGGGGAGTTTCGGCGACACATTACTTATCTCCTGCACATTCAGCTTCTCCTGCTCTGCTTTCTTGACTCCTTCAATGCCGGGTCGGCGGCGGGGTGATGCGGCCGGGGACTTGGCCGGGCCAAAGGTCAGTGTGAAGAACAGGCCGACTACCTTCCGGACTCCCGCACCCCAGGGGGGTACCGGCTTCCCTGAGTGGCCCGGAGGGTGGCTGGGATGGCGGCCAAGGCAGCCGCCACCGGGATAACCACCTGTATAGCTACCCGTACCACCTGGATAGCCGCCAGCCTGGTCACCCGGATAATCACTGCCCTGGTTACCTGGATAATGACCTGGGTAACCGTCATCCTGGCCGCCAGGATCGCCATACCCAGGGGCATACCCGGGGTTATCCCCGGGGCTGCCCCCCGGATGGCCCCCCTTCAAGTGGTCTTGCTGGGTTAAGTAGCGTAGCAACGTTGGTTAGGCTGAATACCCGGTTTGGCCCGAGGTGTCTGCGGCCCAGCTGGCCTCACGCCATATCGTCGATACGGCGGACATCCGATGATAAGAAATCCGGGCCTATCCGGTGACCGCTGTCTGGCCATCCCCAGGACCGCCAACTGCGGCTCCGGGCCGGTCGACCGCGCGCCCAGTGCTGGTTTCTCAAGCCGCATCGTTTTCATACGCATGGGTAATTAGAACAAACAAAGGGTTTTCTGGCAAGCGGCACCAAGGCGTGAAACAGTCGCTACCCTGTTTGCTCCCTTATGTTTCAGTCTACAATACTGTAGATTGGAATCAACCCTGGTTCTGGGTTTCTGGTATGTCCTTCTAACAGGCGGAAAGTCCTGGTATTTATGGACTTAGCTGAAGAAATGGGGGCTCAGAACCAACACATAGGGGTCGTCTCCTGGATAGTCCCTCAAATCGTTTGTAGAATGGCTTTCTGAGTCGCTTTCCTGACCGTCGTGAAAGCCGCAATCCAGGCAGTTCTGCATCCCGTTTCATCGGTTGTTCGTTCAGGGGTTGCTTGAGTTGCTTGCTTTGCCGCTTCACCGGCCGCTTCGTCTGCTGCCCATTCTGCGGCTTTCCCCGCAGTTTGCCAGGCTGTTTTCAGGGCCGTTTGCCATGCCGTTTTCCCTGCTGCCTGCCTTGCAGTTCCTTCTGCTGTTTGCGCCGCGGCCTATCAAGGCGTTTGCCAATCAGACCGCGGATGCGCTTTGCTGGTTACTTGCCCAGGCGTCCGGTTCGGTATTTGACAAGGTGCTTTACCCAGGGCTACATTCGATGGTTGTTGTCAGTCTCGGCCCGGGGCAAGGACAGTCAATTCAAGTCTGACACCGTTGTCAGTTGTCAGGGGTGAATAAAGAATTGCACTGACACGCTTGACTCTAGCTCTTTCTCGACTAGACTCGGCATAGTGCTGAGAACATATGCGGTCTGCCTGACCGGGAGGTGTCGGACTTGAGCCGATACTTTCCGGGCAGTTTGCCCGTAGCTGACCTTCCAACAACCGCCAAGAGCGCCAAGAAGAGAAGATTGTCGGGCCTGAAATCAGGGCCCGGTTTTTGTCTGTCCGTACTTGGCGGCCTTGGCGGTTTCATGTCCCCGGCGAGGTGCGTGACATGAGCGCCTTGTGCCGGGGCGGTCGCCCCGATCCTTTCTCAGTAAGAACAACCGGCGGGCGGATGCTCGCCACGGACAAGGATGGTCGGTCCCGCGGGGGCGCTGCCGGCCTGCCAACACAAAACCCAAAACACAGGAGGTAGAATGCCAAAGCGGTACGACTATACGATGAAGGACGTCCAGGAGGTGTACGACGGACCCGGCGGACTGCTCTGGGAAGCGGTGATGTCCGAGCAGATTCACTCCGGCCGCGAGGAAGCAACCGACGCGCTGGCAATGGCGGTCGGCCTCAAACCCGGCATGCACGTGCTTGATGTGTGCAGCGCCCTGGGCGCGCCGGCCCGTCACATCGCCAAGAAGTACAGGGTCAAAGTCACTGGCCTTGACTTCACCAAGACGATGCTCGAAAAGGCAATCCAGCGCACCAAGGATGCGGGCCTCGACAACCTCATCACCTTTGTCGAAGGCAACGCGATGGACATGCCCTTCAAGAAGGACACCTTCGACATCGTCTGGGGCCAGGACGCCTGGTGCTATGTCACCGACAAGTACCTTCTGGCCCGTGAGTGCTTCCGGGTCCTGAAGCCGGGCGGCAAGCTCGGGTTCACGGACTGGATCATCACCGGCGAGGTCGAGGAGGACCTGCTCGCCAAGCTGTACGAGTCGATGTCTTTCCCACACATGGAGACTTTCCAAGGCTGGCAGGAGGCGCTCAAGAAGGCGGGATTCAAGATACTGGACGCCAAGGACCAGACCGAGGACTACGCGAAGTGCTTCGACGCTTACAAGCAGAAGGTCGAGGTTGAACTGAAACCGACCATCATCGAGAACTTCGGCGAGGAGTTGTTCGGGTTTGCTACCAACCTGGTCAACATGTGGCGCGACGCAGCCCATGCTCACAAGGTCGGACGCGGATTCTACATCGCCCAGAAGTAAGCCGAGCCGTAGAAGGCGGGCGCTCTTCGACTGCGCCCGCCTTCCGGTCCCGGTATCGCGCACCCGCACGGAACGGGAGACATGACTGACCCCGGAGACCTGTTCGCATTGCTGGCCGAAGCGGTTGCAGCCATGAAACCGGACCGGGTAGCGAACCTGGCCCGGCAGGTGCTTGAGCGCAAGCTGTCTCCGGACAAGGCCATCACCGAGGGTCTGGCTGCGGGGATGAGGCTGGTTGGTGAGAAATACGCTTCCAAGGTATACTTCGTGCCCGAAGTGCTTCTGGCTTCAAAGGCGATGTATGCCGGGTTCGACATCCTGCGCCAGGCGCTGGGAGATGAGCCGAAGCGAAAGGGCAGGGTTGCCCTGGGTGTAGTCAGGGGTGACATCCATGACATTGGTAAGAATATCGTGAAGGTGATGGTGGAGGCGGCAGGCTTTGAGGTTGTGGATCTGGGCAGGAATGTGCCGGTTGCGGAGTTTGTGCGCGCGGCTGACCAGGGAGTGGAGCTGGTGGGCATCTCTTCGCTGATGACCACCACCATGCCGAGAATGGCCGATGTGGTGAAGGCGCTTGACCGCAGGGGGTTGAGACCGCAGACAAGGGTGGTGATCGGCGGCGCGCCGGTCAACGCCATGTTTGCCGAGAGAATCGGTGCCGATACCTGGGCTCCAAACGCACATTCTGCGGTCCAGGCAATTGAAGAACTGCTCAGCGCGAGTTGACCGTGGAACCGGCTTCAGCCAGAGTGGCCGCACTCCTGGCCGGAAATCCGCCTGAAGACCGGGTTGTGTTCCCGATGGTTGTCGCGGACCACGCGGCCCGGCTGGCGAGAGTCAAAGTGGGCGAGGCGGCGACCGATGCGGAAACGCTGGCCCGGGTTCTGCATGCCGCCTGGCAGCGATATCGGTACGACATGGTTATGGTTTTTGCCGATACCGTGGTCGAGGCCGAGGCGATGGGGGCCGTGGTCGAGTTCCAGGAGAACGACAACGCGTTCCTGGTCGAGCCGCCGGACGACGCCGGCCTGCAGTCGGCTGACCCCGAATGCGACGGACGGCTGCCGATGATGCTGGCGGCGACGCGGATGCTCAAGGAGTTGCTCGGCGACAGGGTGCCGCTCGTGACGTCGATCAAGGGTACGTTCACGCTCGCCTCCTTTCTGGCCGGCATGGAACGATTCCTGGGCGCGGTCCTGGATGAACCTGGTACAGTTCGTCGGTATCTCGACCTGGCGCACGCGAACCAGACCCGATACATCGCGGCAATCGTCCGGGCCGGGGGCATCCCGTTCATCGGCGACCCGGTGGCGTCGGGATCGCTCATCAGTCCGCAGGTTTTCCGTGACCTTGCCCTTCCGTACCTGGCCAGGCTGGTGGATGAGATTCACGCCCACGGGTGCTGGGCCGGTCTTCACATCTGCGGCGACGCGATGGACATCATCACCGACATGGCCGCTACCGGCGCGGATGTACTGAGCGTGGACGATATCGACCTCGCCGAGGCCCGCCGGAGGCTGGGTCCGGAAGTCATCCTGATGGGGAATGTCTCGACGCAACTCGTGCAAGGCGGCACACCTGGCGAGGTCGGGGAGGCGGCGCGGCAGTGCCTGGCCGACGCCGGACCGAGGTTCATCCTGTCTACCGCCTGCGATGTCCCGGCCGGCTCACCGCCCGAGAACGTTCAGGCGATCGTCGATGCCGCCCGAAGTTGATTCCCGGATGACAACGAACGAGGTCAAGCCCCACGGCAGGCGCAGCCTGCTTGCGTTGCTGCGGCAGCAGGGGGTAGCGGTCCGGTCCGACTGCGGCGGGCATGGGATGTGCGGCAAATGCCGGGTCAGGGTGCGTGATGGGTCCGGGTCCCGGTACGTGCTTGCCTGTCAGTTCATTCCCGAAGGAGCCGTGCGGGTCGAGCTTGGAGAATCCCCGGCTACCAGACGACCGAGCATCGAACCCCGCAGGGTCGACCCCGACCTGGTCCTGGCGGTTGATTTCGGCACGACGACCATCTCGATGGCTGCGGTCGATCTCAAACGGCGTCGGGTGCGAAGCCGCCGCGATGTACTTAACCCGCAGGTGGTGTTCGGCTCCGACGTGATGACGAGGATTTCCCGAGCCCGGCAGGTGCGGCGGGTCCGGGCGCTCGAACCGGTACTCGAGTTCATGCGTCGCGCCGGGGTTTCGCGCCGCCGCGCCGCTGTCGTGGTCGGCAACACGACCATGGTTCACTTCCTGCTCGGTCTGAGCCCGGCCGGGCTCGGGAGGTACCCATACCGCTCACGGGTCCCGCTGGGCCGGGCGGTGTCGGGCCGGACCGCGCTGCAGCCTTCGCTCCGAGTCCGGGTGCCGCCTCTGCTCGGCAGTTTCGTGGGAGCGGACTGCACCGCTGCAATCCTGGCATCGGGCATCCACCGGGCCCGCGGTCTGGGCCTGCTGGTCGATGCCGGTACCAACGGCGAGGTGGTGTTTGGGAACCGCGAGAGGATTCTCGTCTGTTCGACGGCGGCCGGGCCGGCGTTCGAGGGCGCGACATTGGAATGCGGTTCCCTTGCCTGCCCGGGCGCAGTGCGCACCGTCCGACCTGCCCGAAACGGATTTCAGGTGGAGACAATCGGGAATAGGCCGGCCCAATCGATATGCGGCTCAGGAGTTCTGTCCGCAGTGTCGGCTGCTCTTGAATCGGGACGGCTGCGGCCTGACGGCCGCATCAGCAGCGGGGAAAGGCTGGTCCTCGCTCACAGCTCTGCACGGGAAGTCTACCTGTCCCAGGCTGACATCCGTGAGGTCCAGCTCGCCAAGGCCGCTCTTGCCTCCGGTATCAAACTCCTGCTCGTTTCTGCCGGGAAGCGGCCGGCAGACATTGGAAGGGTCTACCTGACCGGTAAGTTCGGAGCTGCGATTGACCCACAGGCCGCTGTCCGGATCGGGCTCCTGCCTGAAGTTCCGCTGAACTCAGTCCGCCGGCATTCCAACCTTGCCCTGCGTGGCGCAGTCCTTGCCAGTCTTGACCGCAGCAAGAGGATTGAAGCCGAGCAGGTCGCCGGCATTTGCCGCGAGGTTGTACTGAGCAGTCACAGTGACTTCGAGGACGCATTCGTTGAATCCATGAGACTGGCTGAATGGCGCTGATTCCCAGAGAACGGGTAGAGGAATTCCGTGTCGAGCGGATCGCGGAACTGCAAGACTTCCGCCGTGCCGGCATAAAGGTTATCGGCTACTTCTCATACTATGCTCCAGTGGAAATCATCCGGGTCGCGGGTGCGATTCCGGTGCGCCTGATGCGAGGCGGGTACGATGCCGAGGTCAGAGGTGAGCGCTATCTGCGTTCTGACGCCTGTCCGGTCTGCCTGAGCACAATGGGCAACTTCGACATGGCTCGCTCTGAGCGTGCGGCTGACTCGTTGTACGCACTGGTGGATGCGATCGTCGGGGTGAATACCTGCGACCTGCTGCACCGGCTGCCCGAATCGATCCATCGTTATTTCAATCTGCCGGTGTTCGAGCTATACATGCCCCGCACGTCGGAGCCGTTGCCGCACCGGCTGACTGAGTTCAAGCGCCAGCTCGAGTGGCTGGCAGCAGAACTGGCGGCATTCACCGGGCAGGAGTTCGAGCGGGAACGACTCACCCCGGAGGTCAGAAGCAGCAACCATGTCCGGGGTTTGCTGCGCACACTTGACGACCGGCGCAAGCACGACGGCCCTGCCCTCACCGAATCCGATGTCCTGAACCTCGTGACACTAGCAACGATTCTGGACGGCAAACGCTTCGCGCAGTTCGCGGCAGATGTGGAGTTGAAAGCAGGAAGCAGGCCGCGAAGCAGCAACCGCTCCAGACTGATGCTCGGGGGCAGTGAAGTTGCTGAGCAGGACCGGTGGCTTGTCGAAACCATTGAGCAGAAGGCCGACATCGTCACCGACCTCTTGAGTGAAGGTACCCGCTGGTTCGCAGACGATTGCAACACCGAGGGTGACGCGATGGACAACCTCACGAACTTCTACTTCACGCGAAGTCCGTGCATGACACGGAGGCCCAATGATGAGGTGTATGCCAATGCCCAGCGCCGGGTCGAGGAATTCAGGGTCCATGGTCTGGTCTACAAGACTCTGCTTTACTGTGACCCTTGGAACTTCGAGGCGGTCCGGCTGCGCAAGGAAATCGGTATCCCGATGCTTCATATCGACGGCAACTACTCGACCGAGAACCGGGAGCAACTCCGTACCCGGGTCGAGGCATTCCTGGAGAACCTGTGATAGCAGGTGTCTGGCAAGACCCTCCGGCCCAACGTATCACCTTTGACGAGTGGGCCAGACTGTTCGAGCGAGTCCCGACCGACCTGCTCGACCGCTATCACTACTACAGAAGGGACCAAGAGGAACGTGATGGGCTGAGGCCGTGGTCGGCATACATGTTTCCGCCCCAGACTTTTGCCATCTACGGCTGCCGGCATCTGATGCGACTGAAGTACGACAACTCGCTGGCCGCACTGAGGCTCTGGGGCTTTGTCCAGAATGAGACTGAGCGGCTTTTCCGCGCCCGTCAGCTCGGCCGGAAGGTCATCGCCACAATGGGTGACCTCGGCGCGGTGCCGGTGATTGTCAACTCGTTTCCAGGACTGGTTGCGTTCTATCCGGACTGCATCTGGTGGATGCCGTTCGTCATGGAGAGCAACGTGTTGCTTGATGCCGCGGCTGAGCTGGGCATCGGTGACGCCGCCTGCTTCTCCCGGGCCGCGCTGGGTGCCTTTGCCAAGCACGCCTACTTCCCAGACCCCGAGTTAGCCATCGCTTCAACCGGCGTTTCCTGCGACGACTTCTCTGGGGTCGAACAGCTTGCGGAACGATTCGCCACTGAGGTGCTGTGGGTAGAGTCCCCCATGCGCCGAGAGACGCTTAACTGTTATCATTGCGCCGGTGCGAAGGAACGCACGTTTGACTCCCAGACCGAGTACGACCCGGGCACGCTTCGCTTCCTGGTCAAGGAGTATGAACGGGTCCTCGTCCGACTCGAAAGGTTCGCTGGTTACACTATTACCGAGCAGGAACTGCGGAACGGGGTGCGCAAGGCCAACCGGGTCAGAAGACTGACCAAGTTATTGCGCGAGCTTGCCTACGGAGATGGAGTTCTGCCTGCCGTAGAGATGATGATGGTCGAGTTTGGATGCCTGCATCACTACTCGGACATCGACGAATGGCCCGAGGTGCTTGAGCACCTGCTCGCGACCGCGGAAACGCGGGCTGCACGGAGGGAACGCGTGGTGGCCGAAGATGCGCTGCGGGTTGTGTGGATAACACCACCCGCTGACCCGCTTTTCCTCTGCTACCTGGAAGACCAGGGAGCGAGGGTTGTCGGTACCGAGTATGTCATCAACCAGTCCCTCGAGATTCTTGACGAGAACAAGCCACCGCTTGAAGCCGTCGCAGAATCGTTCATGGCCGCGTCGCTGACCGGCTCGACCCGGCAGCGGGTCGCTTCTGCCATACACCAAGCGCGGCGCTATGACGCTGAAGGGGTTATCGTCTCCGGTATCCTCGGTGGTTCTCATTGCGCCATGGAATCACGGCTTATCGCGGAGTACATCAAGGCGGAACTCGACCTGCCCGTGCTCGAGTTTGACGTGCCGCCGCACGGAAAGGAAATCAGCCGGCAGATACGTACCAGAATTGATGCGTTTCTGGAGATGCTGACGGAGCGAAGGTGACTGAGCAGGGAACAGGCGCTTCCGGACCGCACAAGGAACTGTTGACCTCCGTCGAACGGTTCGGACTCCTGGTGATTGACGAAAAGCAGGACAGAGTGCCGGTCTTCCCGTTTATCACCTCGCACGCCGCGCAGGTGCTGGGCGTTCCGCTCCGGGAATACGTGACCGATGGCGCAACGATGGCCCGGGCGCAACTCGTGGCTCAGGACCGGTATGGCCACGATTTTATCTCGATTTTCTCCGAAGTAGGCATCGTTGCCGAAGCACTGGGGTCTGAGTTCGAGTTCCCGGAGCACGACCTGCCGATGCTGAGACGGCCAAAGTGGAGCGAGCTGGTGGAACCTGATAGCCGCGTCGTTGACCCGTCAAAGGATGGACGCCTCCATGTCTATCTCGAGGCTATCCGCTACGCATACGAGGCTCGCGGGGACAGGGTTCCGGTCCTCGTCTACATTCCGGCGCCGTTCACAACCGCCCAGCATCTGGTGGGTACAGAGACCTTCCTGCTTGGTCTGATGCTCGATCCGGACCGTGTCCACCGTCTGCTCCAGTACGCCACAGAGTCAGTCATTGCGTTCTCGCGCGCGGTCATCAATGCAGGGGGGCTGCCAATGCTGGTTGACCCGCTCGCTTCCGGCAGCGTCATATCACCCGACCAGTATCAGGGTTTTGCCTTACCCTATGAACGGGAAGTTATTGACTACTGGCATCGTTACGACCTCGACGTCATCCTCCACATTTGCGGGGACACTGCCGGCATCATTGAGGCTATGCCCGAGACTCATGCTGACCTCATCAGCGTCGACCGCGTCGATCTCGGCGACGTCGTGAGCAAGGTAGGTAGAAAGGTCCGCATCGTCGGGAATTTTGACACCTCGGAAATCTGGCTTTCGGAACCGGAGGCGATCGAACGGGAAACTGAGCGGATGGTCATGGAGAACCGCGACTGCCCGATGGGATTCGTCGCTTCGACTGGCTGCGAGGTTCCACTGGCCACGCCCGCAGAGAACGTTGCCGCTTTCGTCCGCGCTGCCCAGAGAGCCGGGTCCAATCCCGACTACGGAAGACGGAGGAAGTAGCATGTTCAAAGTTGGCATCGATGTCGGCTCGATAAACACCAAGGTTGCCATTCGAGACACCGATACCGGTGAGACTGTTGCCATCCATGTTCGCCCTACCGGTTACAAGCCGCGCGCGACCGCGCACGCCGCATACGAAGCCTGTTTGCAGGAAGCCGAGATCGAAAGGTCCAGGGCCGGGAGGCTTGTTGCAACCGGCTATGCCCGGCATGCGGTCGACTTCGCCCACGCATCCATCACCGAGATCAAAGCGGCTGCGCTCGGGATCCGGCACTGGCACCCCGAATGCCGGGCAATCATCGACATCGGAGGTCAGGACTCCAAGGTCGTGGTACTGGACGAGAGCGGCCGGGTTAGCGATTTCAAGATGAACGACCGGTGCGCGGCCGGCACCGGCAACTTCCTGGCGGTGCTGGCCGAGAAGCTGCAGGTGCCGCTCGAGCGGTTCGGCCCGCTGGCGCTCAGGTCGCGCAAGCCGGTGGCGATATCGAGCCTGTGCGTGGTGATGGCCGAGTCCGAGATATTGTCCCTGGTTGCGGCGGACACCCCGGTGGAGGACATCATTGCCGGACTCCACGAAGCACTCGCGCGACGCATCGCAAACATGATGGCACCATTGGATGTTCGTCCACAGGTCGTGTTCACGGGCGGCGTCGCGCAGAACAAAGGGATGCAACTGGCGATGGAATCAGCCCTGGGCCAACGAATCCACATTGCCAAGATGCCTCTATTCGCGGCAGCCGTGGGCGCGGCTCTCTCCTAGCGCGGCCTAGTAGTCAATCTGGCTGCTCTGACATCCAAAACGTGCGGGGCATCAAGGCACAGAGGATTGGGCGAGCTTCTTGACTGAAGCCTTTTTTGTGGTATCCTACCGTTAGTGGCGCTTTCCTCAAGAGCCTATCTGACCGGGAGGTGTCGGACTTGAGCCGATACTTTCCGGGCAGTTTGCCCGTAGCTGACTTTCCAACAACCGCCAAGAACGCCAAGTCAGGCAGAGTTTTACCACAAAGACACGAAGACACTAAGGGAGTAGATTTCTCCGGACAGACTCTTCCTTTGTGCACTTCGTGCCTTTGTGTTTCACTTCCTACCCCGGCGAGGTGCGTGACATGAACGGGCCTTGCCGGGGCGGTCGCCCCAATACCATAAGAAATTCCGGCCCAGACCGGAGAATCCAAGGAGGAACCATGCAGAGGATAGTATCTGCCGTCGTTCTGGCGGCGGCAATAGTCAGTATCGGCTATGCTCAGCCGGCCAAGGTACCGATTCTGAAAGTGGGCCATGTGGGCCATGACCATCAGTGCGCACCTTATGTGGCCGCGCTGGCTGGCGAGAGTTTCAAGGAGCTGTACGGCATCTGGTTCAAGGAGGTCCGTTACAAAGACCTGTATGAGTTGTACGACGGCGATGAGCTGATTGCCGAAGTTGAGCTGTACAAGGCCGGCGGCGGTTCAAAGATGCCGACGATGATGAGCCAGGGCGCGTTTGACGTGGGTCTTGGCGGTGTGGCCGCGGTGTCGTTCTTCGTGGATAAAGGTGCGCCGATGAGGATTATCGCACCGCTCCATTTCAAGGGCGACATGCTGGTGGTCAAGCCAGACCTTGACCTGAACTCTTTTGAGGAGTTTGTCGCTTGGCTCAATGCCCAGGACCAGCAGGTCAGAGTCGGATACAAGAACCCGGTCGCAGTGGCCAAGCTTATCTTCCAGCGGGCCCTTGACGAGGCGGGTATCACCCATACCGGTGATAAGGCGAACACCGACGCCCAGGTGCTGTTTGTCCTGATGAAAGGTGAAAGGAATCTGATTCCGGGACTGACAAGCGACCAGATTGACTGCTATGTTTCCAACAACCCGTGGTGTGCACTTGCCGAAGCCAAAGGCGTGGGCCATTGTGTGTGCGAACTGCACGATTTGCCACCCGGTGTTTTCCAGAACCATCCCTGCTGCTGCATTGCGGCGACCGAAGCGGCGATTGAGAAGCAGGGCAAGGTGATTCAGAAGTTCCTGGAGTTGATGGTGGTTTCCACCCACTATATCAACACGGAACGGGAGCAGACCGTAGAGTATGTGGCCAAGTGGATTGGTACCACTCCTGAGGTTGAGTCGATTTCGATGGCCACTTCCGGTTATTGGCTTGAGCCGAACGAGACCTTCCTTAACGGAATGTGGGTCTGGTATCAGGAGATGGCGGGCCTGGGAAAGATTGTGGACAAGCTCAAGGACAAGACTCAGGAGGAGTTTGAGGAGATGGTCTACGACTTCTCGCTGCTTGAGCCGGCGCTCGAAGCTGCGGCCGTAAGAATCAAGTAGCTCGTGCCTCAGAACCCGGACCGCAGGCAGGGATTGGGCAGGAAGCTGGGCCGCATCGGCCTGGCGGTGGTGCTGCCGATTCTCCTGCTTGCGGTCTGGGAATTCCTGGCAGTCCGGCTTCACAACCCGTGGCTCCTGCCCCGCGTCGGCGCGGTATTCGACCGGCTGATTCACCCGCTCGACAACGTGCTCGAAACCGGGTCCCTGGTATACAACATCGCGGTTTCCGGGGTGCGGGTATTGATGGGGTTCACCCTGGCGACAGTCGTCGCGGTGCCGCTCGGGCTCCTGATGGGCCGCATCAGGTTTGTGCGCCGGGTAGTCGGCCCGTTTGTCGAGATGTTCCGGCCCCTGTGCCCGATTGCCTGGCTGCCGTTCACGATGGCGGTGTTCAAGACCTACACGGTAGTGAACCTGTTCGGGGTGCGGTATTCGGACACCGTCTTCGACACAATCCAGGTCGGGATGCTGTTCATCCTGTTCTACGGTGCGTTCTTCCCGATACTGCTCAACACTGTGGACGGTGTGCTCGGGGTCAGGGACGTGTACGTCGAGTCGGCCCTGACCCTCGGGGCGAAGCCGGGCCAGGTATTCCGCAAAGTGGTGCTGCCCGCGGCCCTGCCTTCGATATTCACTGGTCTGAAAGTCGGACTGGGCGTAGCGTGGATGGTGATTGTCGCGGCTGAGATGCTGCCAGGCAGTGATTCGGGAATCGGGTATCTGATTATCTACGCGTATGAGCTGGCCGAGATGGACGTGCTGATTACCGGGATGATTCTCATCGGCCTGGTCGGGGCCCTGCTGTCATGGGGCATCGGGTTGCTCGGGCGGCCGTTCACCGGCTGGCAGGCCTTGGAGCGGTGACGGGGGAAGTTCGAGTGACGAATGACAAGAGGAAAGGGTCCAAGGGTCCAAGGGTCCCAGGGTTCCAGGGTGAGTTGCGAGTGCCGAATGCGGGAATCAGGATTGAGAACCTCAGCAAGGTGTTCCAGGGCCGGGACGGCGGAAGTGTCATCGCACTCGACGGCATCGACCTGGCAATCGAGCCGGGGAGCTTTACCTGCCTGGTCGGGCCGACCGGGTGCGGCAAGACCACGCTGTTGCGGATTGTGGCCGGGCTGCTCGCGTCCAGTTCGGGAATCGTGATGGTCGGTGAGGAACCGGTGGCCGGTCCGCGGCAGGATACCGGGATGGTGTTCCAGCAGTATTCGCTTTTCCCCTGGCGGAACGTGCTCGACAACGTCGCGTTCGGACTGGAGATGCGCGGGACCGGGAAGCGCGAGCGGCACGCCCGGGCAAAGGAGCTGCTTGGTATGGTCGGGCTCGCGCGGTTTGCCCGGAGCCGGCCGTACGAGCTTTCGGGCGGGATGCAACAGCGGGTGGCAATCGCTCGGTCCCTGGCGACCGACCCGGACCTGCTGTTGATGGATGAGCCGTTCGGAGCCCTGGATGAGCGCACGAGGCACCGGCTGCAGGATGAACTGCTGTCGGTCTGGGAGCGTACCGGCAAGACGGTCCTGTTCGTTACCCACAACATCGACGAAGCGGTCTACCTCGGGCAGCGGGTGGTGGCGATGGCGGACCGGCCCTCGCGGATTGCCGACGATTTTCCGGTTGATATCAGGCGGCCGCGCGACCGGGTGGCACCGGAATTCGTCGAAGCGCTTCTGCGGGTCCGGACCGTGCTGGAAGAAGTGATGAAGGAAAGCAGTAAGCAGATAGAAACAACCAAAGGAGGATAGGATGAAGAAAAGTCTGATACTGGCGGCCGTTCTTGCTGTGGCCGTTAGCAGCGTGTCCGCTTCGCCGCTGATATGGCGCGGAGCATCGACACTCAAACCGATGCAGTTGATGGTCCTGGTGCCGAACGGGTACATGCAGACCGCGAGAGGGTACGACTGGGACAACAGTGAATGGAAAGACCTTGCCGACGACAAGAAGACCACGGTCATCAAGTTTCTGCCAATGGTCGGACTCGGCCTGTTCAAGGGCCTGGAGCTCGGTGTCGTAGCCCCGTTGTATTCAAAGAGCAAAGGCGACCACAGTTCTTTGGGGCTCGGCGATGCCTGGCTCAAGGCGAGATACGGGGTGCTCAAAGGCAAGCTGACACCGGTAAAGCTGACCCTGTCGGTTGCTGCGATTCTGCCGACCGCACCCGAAGACGCGAACCCGTCGCTGGGCGACCGGACCCTGGACTTCGGGTTCGGCGCTATTGCCCAGACCCAGAAGCTGGCCGGGTTCATCGGCCATCTGCGACTCGGGTACTGGCTGAACGGCAAGTACACCAAGACAGTGGAAGAAGTCGAGAAGGAATACGATGTCGGCAACATGTTTGAGTACGTCGTGAAGGTGGATTACAAGTTCAACAAGAAAACGGGTGTGTTCCTTTCGGTCGGCGGCATGATGCTGGCGGAAACCAAAGTCGATGGCGTGACGAACGCGAAGAGCGCTAAGGACCGGCATGAAGCCTGGTTCGGCGCGATATGGAAGCCGATTCCGAAGCTGGCAATTCGGCCCAAAGTCGGGGTGCCGCTTGAGTTTGCGTGCAAGGGCGGCTCGCTTCAGCCGTTCGATATCGGGCTCGATTTCTGGGTGACGTTGCCGTAGGAAAACGAGGCAGCTATATGGCTGATGCGTTTCAGGAGAACCTCGACCGGGTCAAGGCGATTGCTGAGGAACACGGATGTATTCTGAATCCGAATGAGAAGCATCTGAATAAGATGCTCGAACGGATGGTCAACAACTTCGAGCAGTTCGGAAAGTACTACTGCCCGTGCAAGCAGCATCATCCCTTGGACCCGGAAAAAGACCCGCTCTGTCCATGCCCGGAAATGGACGAAGAAGTGGACGAGGATGGACACTGCGAATGCTGGGTGTTTTTCAGAAAGGAGAAGTAATGCGGATTCCGGAGCAGGTAAAAGAGATGTTCGGCAATGGTCTTATGGTTTATCTTGCCACAGTTGATGAGAACTGCGTGCCCAATGTTGTGCCGATGCTTCAGTACTGGTGGTTTGATGAAGATACCATGGTGATTGGCGACCTGTTCATGAAGGCGACCAAGGCTAACATTCAAGCCAACGGCAGGGTCTGTATCTCGGGCTGCAGCGAAGGTGGTGAAGCCTACAAGCTGAAGGGGACCGCAACCTACGAGACCTCAGGCTCGGCCTATGACCTGGCCAACGGCAACCTGCACAAGAAAAAGCCGGACAAGAACTTCAAAGGCGTGGTTGTGTTTAAGGTAACCGAGGTGTATAACGCCTCGCGCGGACCCGATGCCGGAAAGCTGATGGTCAGCGCATAAGGCCGGCTTGTGGTATGTCAGAGCAGAACTGCGGGCGCAATCTGAAGGGAGAGTTGAGATGGTATCTTTCGAGGTCGGAGACGTAGTATACTGCCCGGACTGCGGGCTCGAAATGACTGTGACCAAGAGCTGCAGTTGCGAGAAGGGATGCGTCATCAAGTGCTGCGACACGCCGCTGAAGGTCAGGAAGGCGGGAGATGAAGCTCCGCCGGAAGGCGACAGCCGCTGCTGCGGATAGGCAGACGGCAAGGCGTAAGACGCAAGGTTCCCGGATGTACGTGTGCAGATGGGCGGGCTCGACAGGAATAGTGGGTCAGCTATTCTATATGTGATGAGTTCTACCAAGCGTCTGCTGCTGATGGGCCGGAGGTGGAACACATGACTCCTCGACTCATAGGAGACAGTTTGTCTCCAGGAAGAGCATCCCCTCCGTTTTCGTCCGGCCATCCTTTCGGTCGGGCAGTTCCATCCTTCATCCCGAACAAGAGAGTGTAGTGGTCAGACGTGTGTTGTTCGCTATTTTTCTCGTCTGCGGTCTGGCCGCGGTGGTCATCGGCACTGTGAAGGATGACTGGGGCCGGATTCATTACTTCAGTACAGAGATATGACTACCATGCATCGGCCTGGACTAGGCCGTCTCGTCCGTTCCGGCAGGCTCCTTTGCTTGCTGGCAGCCGCTCTGGTTGCTCTTGCCGGTTGCTCTGAGGCCCCGGAGTTGCAGATTATTCCGACGAACCGGGTGGTGCTGGTCGAGTTCTTCACTTTTGTGCGCTGCGTCTACTGCCCCTATGCGGCACATGCTCTCGACAGCCTGGCCGAGGAGTTCGCGGACAGCCTGGTGGTTATTGCTTATCACCGGCGCGTGGCAGGAGATACGCTCTGTCCTGAGTATGTCGAAACCCGGCGCCGGCTGTACTATGACTCGGGCGGTGAGCCGGCAACGGTATTCGATGGCGGCGATGTGATTCGAACTTCAGGGCCAGAACATAACTACGAGACGTTCCGTAACTACATCCTGGCGGCCCGGAGCGTAACTCCAAAGGCTCAGTTGAGTCTGGAAGCGACCTTGGCAACAGGCACTGGCACGGTCCGCGTGAGAGCGACCGGCGTGGATTCGACTCCAGTGGAAAGTCTCAGGCTGTTTATTGTAGTCCAGGAGGACAGTGTTCGGACCTGTCCGTCCGGTGCGACCGACTCGGTCTTCAATGGCGTCATGAGGCAGATGTTGCCGGACGAGAACGGCACTCGGGTCAGCCTGCTCAAGGGCGATACCTTGGTGGTGGAGGAGACGTTTCCAATCAAGGAGTTCTGGAACCGGTCAATGCTGGGCGCGGTCGCATTCGTCCAGGACATGACAACTAGAAAAATCCTGCAGACCGCTTTCTGCAGGAGGTTTGAAGAACAGAGGAGGTAGGCAATGAGTCAGAAGTCAGAAGTCAGAAGTCAAAAGTCAATCCTGAAGCGGCCGGCGCGCGGCATGGCCGTCCTGCTCGCCGCGCTGCTCTTGGCCGCAAGCCCGCTCCTGGCTGGCTACCAGTTTGAGTTCATCAGTCGAAGTGATACGGTGCAGCAGGTCGAGCCGGGCGAGGTTGTCGAGTTCCATTTCACCCTGACCAATACCGGGACCGAGCCGGACGTGTACGAGTTCGACTGCCGGGTGCTTCAGGGTGTCCCGGACTGGTATGTCAGTTACTGTGTTGGTTTCAGGTGAGCAGAGCCAGGACAGGTGTTGTATGACACCCTCGCAGTTGGCGAGCAAGATACACTGATTCATATCACGGTGTACACAAGCACTACGCACGGCGAAGAGATACTGAATCTGCACGTCCGTTCGATAGGAAACCCGTCCCTTGCAGATTCGATAACGACGTACACCCTCGCAGGCGTTGGTATCGGAGAGGACGAACCGGTTTGGAAGTCCCGAAGAATCGGGTTGCGGGTCGTGCCAAACCCGGTGAGAAGCGGGGCCACGGTGAACTACGAGGTGCCCGAGCTGCCGAACAGCAGACAGACGCGGTGCAACATGGCTCTCTACGACATCAACGGCCGGCCGGTCAGGACCCTGCTGGATAGCCGGTGCGATGCCGGACAGCATCGTTTGCAGTGGTCACAAGATGAGAAACTGCCCGGCGGTGTTTACTTGCTGCGGCTGACCGCAGGCTCGGAGTCCACGGTCTGCAAGGTGATGTTGAGGCCATAGGTTCAGGAGAAAGCTGGCGGAGCAAGTTTGTGGAGAGCTGCAGGATGACGCTGAAGCAAGCAGTGAGGACACGTTTGTGACTGTCGGAGATGATGGTGGTGGAGTCTCCACCACTTTCGCACACGGGCAGCCTGTGTCCGGGGTGCACCCTTTCTTGGCTTCCTGTTCTGCCTTGGCTTTCGGGTCGGTTCACCAGTTGCTCCGGGCCGGTGAGTTCCTTAAAGAGAAGGGCTTCGATGTTCTCGTAGCACCCCGTCGAATTCAGGGCTGCGGGGTGCTGTTGCTGGTTGAGGAGCGATCGGCGGCTGCCGTTCTGTCGATGCTGGCCGAACAGGGAATCAGACCGTCACAAGTCCTAAATTACAGCAGTGCCGAACACAAAGTTTCTGAGCAGGATGCTGTCGGCAGCGATTCAGGAGGTAAATGATGAATGCGGACAAAGACAGAGGGCCTCAAAGTGATGAGGGCGGCGCAACCGAGGTGGATGTCAGGGGTCTGGTTTGTCCTGAGCCGGTTGTCCGGACCAGGAAGGCGATTGAATCCACACCGCGCGGAAAGGTCGTTGTGCTCACCGACAGCCCAACATCCAGAGACAACATCGTCCGATTTGCCGAACGAGCCGGTTGTCAGGTTTCCTGCAAGGAACGGGAGCCGGGCGTTTATGCGGTCACGATTGTCAGAGGTTCGCAAGTCGCGGCTCCCTGTGCGAAGACTGGAACAGCAGTGTTCGTCAGCTCGGACCGGCTTGGTCGGGGTGATGACAAGCTCGGCAAGTTGCTCATGGGTCTGTTCCTGCGTACCCTGGTCGAACTTCCTTCCAGGCCCGCATCCCTGGCGCTGATGAACAGCGGGGTGAAGCTGTCCCTGGCCGAGTCCGAGGTTCTGGATGCACTCAAGACTCTTGAGAATCAGGGCACGGAGGTCAGGGTTTGCGGCACGTGTCTGGATTTCTTTGGACTGAAGGACCAGGTGCGAGTCGGCACCGTTTCCAACATGTATGAGCTGGCCGAGATGCTCATGGACAGTGACAAGGTCATAGGAATCTAGAGGAGGATTATGGAAGAGCGACGGTTCATCGACTACGCTCGGGCTGCGGGCTGAGCCTCCAAGGTGTGCCAGGAAGACCTGATGCAGGTTCTGCATCAGCTTCCTCGATTCGAGCATCCGAGCCTGCTCGTTGGCAGCGAAACCTCGGACGATGCCGGAGTGTATGCTTTAGACCCAGACCAGGCCCTTGTGCAGACGGTCGATGTGCTTACTCCAATTGCGGACGACCCGTACGCATTCGGGCAGATAGCAGCCGCCAATTCCTTGAGCGACGTGTATGCGATGGGAGGTACACCTATCGCCGCACTGGCTATTGTCGGCTACCCGGTCGGCGAGATTGAGCATGAAACAGTCCGTGCTGTGCTTGCCGGGATGTGGGATAAGGTTCGGGAGGCGGACGCCGTGGTCTTGGGCGGGCACACGATGAAGGATGCGGAGGTGAAGTGCGGGCTTGCGGTCACCGGTCTGGTTCATCCGAAGCGAATCATCGCTAACAGTGGTGCCCGGCCCGGCGACACTCTGGTTCTCACCAAACCGCTTGGCATCGGCATCATCACGACCGCGCTGCGTGCAGACCTGGCTTCTGCCCGAGCGGTAGAACAGGCCAACCGTACCATGAGTGAACTCAACCGTTCTGCGGCTGAAGCGATGATTACGGTCGGGGTGAATGCGGCAACCGACATTACCGGGTTCGGACTTCTGGGTCATGCCTGGGAAATGGCTGATGCCAGCAATGTTGACCTGGTGATTGAAGCAAATCAAGTGCCAATCATACCCGAGGCGTTTGACCTCGCACGACAGGGCCTTTTTCCCGAAGGCTCGGTGAAGAACTATCAATTCATGAAGACCAGGGCCGAGTTTGCGTCTGCGGTGTCAGAGGAACTGCAGATGCTGCTCTGTGATGCGCAGACATCAGGCGGACTGCTGATTGCGGTATCGGCACAAAAGGCCGGGGAGCTGTTGGCCCGGTTGCACCAAGCCGGAGTTTCTCAGGCAGTCACGGTTGGTCATGTTAACTTAGGGCAGGGCAGGGTTCGGGTTGTGTGAGCGATGGTTCCAAAACCGCGAAACTCTCCTTACTCTTTGGCTTCAAGCCAGTTTCTGATTTCTTCCTTGCTCGGAATCTTGCCTTGGGACTTGACTTCGCCGTCAATGACGACTCCCGGCGTCTGGAGCACGCCCATTGAGGCGAAGAGCTTGATGTCGGTAAGCTTTTCCAGGTTGGCGGCGATGTCCATTTCAGCCAGGACATTTCTAATTCGCTTCTCGGTCTCAGTGCAGCGCGGGCAACCTACGCCGAGGACTTTGATATCCATGATACCTCCTATGTTATTCTGCCTTCTTTCTTCAGTTCTTCCTTCACCTTGGGCCAGACCTTGTGCTGTTGATAGACCTTCCTGACTTCCTCAATAGGTGGGAAGGTGATGCACTGGCCAAGGCACAGATTGGCGCAGGTGTTGCAGCCGACGACACAGTCGTAGGGTCGGACTACCCGAGCTCCGTCGGAGGTCCAGTCATAAACACTTCTGCCGCAGTTCATACACATGCCGCACTTGACGCATCTGTCCGCGTCGATAATGGGGAACCACGGGATTTCGTCTCTGGGGATTCCGGCAAGCCAGGACATGTCGTTCTCTTTTCTAGCGGGCGACAAGCCCGAACAGTATGCCGGTCAAGGTTGCCATGGCGACCACGATGCAGACGTAGACGAGCGTCTTCTTTGTGCCGATAACCGAGCGGATGACGAGCATTGAGGGTAGCGAAAGACACGGGCCGGCGAGAAGCAAGGACAGGGCTGGTCCTTTACCCATGCCGCTGCCAAGTAGTCCTTGGAGAATGGGCACTTCGGTCAGGGTGGCGAAGTACATGAAAGCACCGGCAATCGAGGCGAAGAAATTGGCGATAATCGAGTTGCCGCCGACCAGACCCGCAACCGCACCTGATGGTATTAACCCGCTGTCCGTGCCCGGCCGGCCAAGCAGAATTCCGGCCACGAAAACGCCGGCAAAGAGCAGCGGCAGAATCTTCCTGGTGAAGTCCCAGGTGGACATCACCCAGGCCTTGAGTTCGGACTTCTCGAACCAGCGCCAGAGCATCAGACCGAGGACGACCAGCAGGCCAATGACCAGATACCACTTGATGCCGTAGACCAAGTTCCAGAACCCGACCGGTTGGGAAGGCTTGCCCCAGGCCGCAAACACGAGGATGCCAATCATGACAAGGAAGTAGAGGATGTTCTGGCCAAGGCTGCGTCGGAGCTTTTCGCCTTCCTGTTCGAATATCGCGCTGTTCGCGCGGGCGGTTTCTTCGCGGCGGAAGAAGAAAGCCATGAGCAGGCCGACAATCGCGGCGAAAAGGACCGCGCCCAAAGCCCGGGCGATGCCGATTTCAAACCCCAGGACCCGGGCGGTCAGGATGATAGCCAGGACGTTGGTTGCCGGGCCCGAATAGAGGAATGCGATTGCCGGACCCAGGCCGGCTCCGGCAGTGTAGATGCCGGCGAACATCGGCAGGACGGTGCAGGAGCAGACCGCCAGAATTGCGCCCGAGACCGATGCGACTCCGTAGGCAAGCGGCTTCGGTGCTTTGGGTCCGAGATAGCGCAGTACCGTTGCCTGGGACAGGAAGTTCTGAATCGCGCCGGCAATGAAGAACGCCGGCACCAGACAGAAGAGTACGTGCAACCGGGCATACTCCTGCAGCAGGTGGAACCCTTCCATGATTGCGCCCCTGAAACGCAGGCTCTCGAAGGGCAGGAAATAGGCAGCGAGGAATATGGCAATGAGCAGGACAAGCTTAGTTCGTTCTTTCATCTTGAGCCTACTCGAAGCTGAACTCCCGGAACTTGGCGACGATAGAGTCGCGGGGGTAGAACCCGACGTGACGGAACAGTTCCTTGCCGTCCGAGTCGATGAAAACCTGGGTCGGGATAACCTGAATCCTGGCCATCCGGGCCAAGTCTCCCTGCTGATACACGTTGATAACCCTGATGTCTATCCTGCCTTCGTACTCCTCGGCAAGCTGATCCAGGATGGGCTCCATCTGAATGCAGGGCAGACAGTTGTCCGCCCCGTAGTCCCACATTCGTGGGAGCGGCTTCGGTTTCTCGGGAACCTGAGCCGGCTGCTCAACTTCGGGAGGGGAGTTCTCCTTCGGTGGCTCCTTCGGCTTCTCGACCGCTGGTTTCAGGTTGCCTCCTGCCGGTTGAGGCTGTTCAGCCTGAGGCTGGCTTGCATTGACCGCATCGGTAGCGGCCGTGTCGTCCGCCAACGGGGTCACGGAATCCGCCTTTGCTGATATGCCGAGCACTTCGCCCACGGTTGGTTCTAACGAATCCGGCTTTGCTGCCGGCCCTGGACCTGCACCGCCGCAACCGGGCTGGGTCAACAGAGCCCAGGTCCCGGCCAGCACCACAATGATGAAACGCTTCATTTCGATTCCTCCTGTCCTATCTTTTGAGTATCTCATACAGGAAGTATGCGGCGACCAGCAACAGCAGGACGCCGGAGGCCTTTTTCATGATAGTTGAGGCTTTCTTCAGGCCTCTTGAGTTGACCATCGCCTCGGCCAGGCCGATTGATGTCCCGGCTGCCAGGACAAGCACTGAGTGACCCAGCGCGTAGGTGAGGAGCAGCAGTCCGCCGTAGACCACATTGCCCTTGGAGGCGACGTAGGAGAGCAGGACAGCGAGGATGGGCATCGCGCACGGCGTCGCGATAAGCCCGGTCAGGCCACCGAGTAGGAAGGCGCCGACGACTCCACCGGTCTTTGGAGTCAGGCCGCGCGGCATCGGGATTTCGAAGTTCGGAAAGAACAGTATCTGAATGCCCATGACTAGGCAGACTACCACAATCAACCAGGGCCAGAACTTGCTTGTGGTGCCGAACAGCGTGCCGGCCAGGCTGGCAATTATCCCGAGCAGGGTGAACGCCGCGGCCAATCCAAGGAACAAGAACAGTGCCAAAAGGAATGCATAGGACTTGCTCCTGCCTCTGGTATACCCGCCGACAAAGCCAATTGCCAGAGGGATAGAAGCGAGCACACATGGATTCAGCGCGGTTACCAGCCCGCCCAGGAACACGACCGGCACCGCAAGCAACGGTTGGGTGTTGATAAGCTTCTCAGCGTTGGCCAGGAGCGATGTCAGCATCTGATGGCTTCTCTGGTGACCTTCGGCCCGACCGGCCTGCCTTTGTCCGGGTGCTCGGTCATGCTCCGGGCGGTATCAAGCAGCCGCAGCACCCGGTGGTCGGCAATCTGATAGAGGACTCTACGGCCTTCGCGCCGGGAACGCAGGACGCCGGTGTGCACCAGTATCGCCAGGTAGCGGGAAACCACCGACGCGTCAATGCCGAGATGGGGTGTAATTTCACAGACGCAACGCTCGCCCGAACGTAGCAGTTCGACAATTTCAATCCGGTGGTCGTTCCCGAGAGCAGCCAGGAGTGTTGTCAGATGTGTATCATTAGATATATGCATCATGGTGCAATGATACAATAATGCATCTCAATGTCAACTCCTGCCGGGACCGACTGGTAACGGCTACCTGATACGACCCGCTCGCCGGACAAGGCGCAGGATAGCTACCGGCCAGCACGGGAACGCTTGACAGGTAGCCGAAGCAGGATACCTTGGTAGGCAGTGCAGAGTCGAAAGTTATCTGCTGGCCCCACCCGCCTGCGCGAGGAACGGCGGGTCACTCTGGCCGGCCTAGTTGCAAACATCGCCTTGGCGGTCGTCAAGGCTGGCATTGGGCTTGCGAGCCACTCGACTGCGCTCATCGCCGACGGCCTGCACAGTTTTTCCGACCTTGCCAGTGACTTCGCGGTGCTCTGGGGAATCCGCGCGGCCAAGGTGCCGGCCGATGCCGACCACCATTACGGTCATGCGCGGTATGAGACCATCGTTGCTTTGTTCGTCGGGATTCTGCTCGTGGCGGCTGCGCTCTACGTAGCGATTCACAGTATCGTGACTATCGGCGAGAACCATCCGGGTCCGACGAACTGGTTCCCGTTCTGGGCTGCGGTCGGCTCAATTGTTCTCAAGGAAGCGCTCTTCTGGGTGACGCGGTCGGTCGGCCGGAAATACCGCAATCCCGCGCTCGTTGCCAATGCCTGGCACCACCGGACCGACTCCTTTTCCTCAATTGCGGTGGCGGCCGGGATTGCCGGGACCCTTGTCGGCGGCCCGCGCTGGGCATTTCTGGACCACCTTACCGCTGTGGTGCTCGCGGCTTTCCTGGTTGTCGTGGGTATCCGCATAATCCGCGATGCGCTGCATGACCTGACCGACCGGGCTCCAGCAGTTGAGGTGCAGCGCCGGGTGGAGCGAATCATCTCCGGCATACCGGGCGTGGCCGGGTTCCATGCGTTTCGAGCCCGGCGTTCGGGCGGGCTCGTCGAAATGGACGTCCACATCCAGGTTGACCCGGAACTCACGGTCAAGCAGGGTCACGACATCGCTACCCGCGTGGAGGAAAAAGTCCGCTTGGCGCTTCCGGACATCGCCAGCATCGTGGTTCATATCGAGCCTGAGGACGCCGCCGATCGCGGAACGCCTGGTGGTTCTGCCTGACGGCTCGCGGCCGAAATCCACTTGACAGGCTGAATCTCTTCTCTATGCTGGCTGGCGGCTCAGGAGGCGCGTCCGCGTGAGTGATGGTCGTTCCGACCAGGCGTGCGTTCCGTATTCGACAGGATAACGGTTAGAGCTGCGAGTAGAATCGGTAGAATAGCGTCAGCATAACGAGGAGACAGGATGTTTAGGACCATGATTGTAGTCCTGGGTGCGTTGTTGGTCGGTGCGTTCGTTCAGCCGGCCAGGGCAGGTGGTTGTGAGCCTGGTGTTGCGACCGATTCGGCCCCGCCGTATCAGCAGGGGTTCCCGGTGCACACCGGCGGGAATAGCAGTGAGACGTCGGCCCAGGTTGCCGATATCGACGGGGACGGTGATATGGAAGTGCTGATCGGCGGCGGGCAGAGTCTGCGGGTCTACAACCACGACGGAACCGTGGCGACCGGGTTCCCGGTTTCGGTCGGCGGGTACGCCAGCCAGACCGCGGCGATTGCCGACATTGACGAGGACGATGAAATGGAAATCGTGATTGCCGGCCAGCGGTCGCAACTGTACGTGTACAAGTCCGATGGTTCCCTGGAGACAGGGTGGCCGCAGTCCCTGGGCGACGATGACGGTGCTTCCTGTTCGCCGGCCCTGGCTGATTTGGACGGTGATGGGGACCTGGAGATTGCCATCGGTACGTTCCGTGACCTGAACGGCAACAACGGGTATATCCCGGCCCGGTTCTATGTCTTCCACCATGACGGGACCATCTACGAAGGCTGGCCGGTTGATTCGGTTGACCATTTTGCCGTGGCTTCGACGCCCGCGATTGGAGACCTGGATGGTGATGGCGACCTGGAAATCGTGGTCGGGGGCAGGGATTCGCACGGCCTGTGGGCGTTCAACGCGGACGCGACTATCGTTCCGGGCTGGCCGGTTCATGTATCCGGGCTGGTGGAATCATCGCCGACCCTGGCTGACATTGACGGAGATGACGACCTGGAGGTATTCCTCGCCACGACGTCGGAACGGGTGTATGCATTCCATCACGACGGCACCGCGGTTGAAGGCTGGCCCCAGTCGATGGGGTACGGGAATCAGCGTTCGTCACCGGCCCTGGGCGACATCGACGGGGACGGTGACATTGAGATTGTATGCGGGTCTGCGGGACGCAAGATGCACGCCTGGCATCACGACGGTACGCGGGTTGAAGGCTGGCCCCAGGAAACCGGGTCGTTCACGCAGGGCACGCCGGCGCTTGGGGACGTTGACGGCGACGGCGACATCGAGATTGTCGGTGGTGCGTACTCCGGGGTCTATGTCTGGCATCACACTGGCGAGCTGTTTCCCGGATACCCGCTCCCCACCGGCTGGTCAAGGTCCTCACCGTGCCTGGCCGACCTGGACCTAGATGGGGACGTGGAAATACTCATCGGCTCACTGAATGATTCGCTTTTTGTCTGGGACCTGGCTGGAGACTATGACACGAGCAACGTCGAATGGGGCACGTTCCGGCACAACCTGTGGAACACAGGCTTCAATCCCCGGACCTACGTCGGGGTCGCGGAGGAGAGGGTTCCAGGGTTCGAGGGTTCCAGGGTTCGAGGGGGCGGATCGGGACTTGTGCAGATCCTTCCTAATCCTTTCACCCGGTCGACCGAGGTCAGGTATCAGTCAAAAGCCGGGCCCGACGTGAGCCTGAAGGTGTACGACATCACCGGCAAGCTGGTCAGGACACTGGTGAACATGATGCAGGAGTCCGGCCGGCACACTGCGACTTGGGACGGCAGAAGCAATTTCGGCAGAGAGGTTGGAGCTGGCACGTATTTCTGCCGGCTCGTGGCCGGTGGCCATACAAGCACCGGTGTTCTGCAACTGGTGAAGCGATAGGGAGGCCGTTGATGGGAATGCAGTCGGACGAAGGCAGGACATGATACTATCCCCGGAAGACGTCAGGTTGTTCTACAGACTGCATACTGACCTTCTGGTCTATGCCAACCGGCACAAGATGGACGTCGGACTGACATTGGAATCAGGTCGGAATCCGGAATCCTTCAGGCCTGCCCGAGGCGGCAGGCCTGAGGTCAGCAATGTTACGACCAGGGAGCAATTCTACAAACTGCCACTGGAGGCGAAGGTCCGAATCAGAGACGTCCTGTGGCGGAACAGAGGGCTTATCAACTCCTACCTCCAGGAGAATCCGTGCGGATTCCCGGCTGAGGAATTGGAGATTGTTCAAGGCTGGAACCATTCTGTCAAAGACCACTTTATTCTGTTTAAGTACCTCAGGGAACATGCGGTCTTCCTGGACAGCGGTTCTCCACACCGGGCCTATGGGGTGCTGGCGCTCAACCAACCATTTGACGAAGTTCTCCAGCTTGAGCCCCCGGTGATGCTTGAGGCTGTTCTTCTGCCTTTCAAAGGACGAATCGTGTACGACGGTCTCATCCAGAGCTATCGGGTGCGCATCGGTCCCGGACTCCGGCGCAGTTTCGCCGATGCCTATGCGGAAGCGAAGGCGAGATTCGGCATTATCACTTCTCTGCCGTTCAGGACCGAGCCGTCAGATGACAGCGACATCAGATTGCTGAAGGCGTATCTGAAAACCAAGGACAGCCGGGAGCGGCACTGGGATGACATAGAGCGTCTGGTCAGTGAGAATAGAGCTTTGCTTGCATTCTACCACCAGGAGATGGGCAGGATTCACGCCCGGTCGCTTCGGAGGCGATTACGTGAGATTGGTCTGACTCAAGGGTGGTTTGCCACGCTTGAAGGGACGATTGTTGCGAGCGGCGTCACACAGGAGCAGGTAGAGCAGAATCTGAAGGGCATTCTACCGGCAGGGAAGAGGAGCTTTGCTTACATCTTTCCACTGCGGTCAAAGTCGTAATCAGCCTGCAGGGCTGTCGCCTTGACTAGATGGCCGGTCAGGCGTAAGCTAAACGCGGTGTTCTCAAGGACCGGCCGGATAATTGACGTCAACCTGAACCGGTTGACCGAAGGGTTGCGGGTGGTTGAGGATGTGGTGCGGCTCGGGCTTGAGCGCAAAGGGTTGCTGCGCAGTATCCGGGCGCTGCGGACCCGGGTCGGGAAAGAAACCCGGGCGTTGCGGAAGCGGGTTGTGCTGAGCCGGGACTCAGAAAAGGACTTGGGCCGAGGTGACCGATTCGACCGCTTGAAGCGTAAGAGCCTGGGAGATGTGCTGCTGGCTAATTTCAAGCGGGCCGAAGAAGCGGCCCGGGTGCTGGAGGAAGTGTTGAAAATAGAGGAGCCACGCCAGAGCGCAAAGCTCAAGGCGATTCGGTTCCGGTTATATGATTTGGAGAAACAGGCTGTGAAAGCAATAAACCGAAGGGAGCAATTATGAAGAAGACAGTTCTGGTTTGCCTGGTGGTTCTTGTGGCGGTTGCTGCGGCCCAGAGTTTCTGGACCGAGCGCAAGCTGGTCGCTACCCGTGTCAACTGGGATTACTGGTGGCTGAATGTCCGCATCGGGGTTGACCGGTTCGACACGGTCTATTGTGCAGTTTGTCGGTACAACTACTCGCAGTCCGACCCTGAGCATGACTTGTATGTGCTCAACGATGATGGCGACACGATACGGTCGGTCATGGTCTGGCCCGGGTATGAGTACCAGCCGATTGTGCAGGACGCGGAGGGCAACAACATCTACGTGGGCCAACCGCTGCTGGGTCAGGGCCCGGCTGACAGCCCGCATATGGACGCGGGTGTTACTGATGATTCCAACTGCGTCAGCACCACCCATGCCCGGGGAAGCAACATCAAGTTCACCCGGCTCGGGCCGAACGGTGAGCGTATTGTCTGGTTGCAGACCATCCATACCGGAGACCCGTGGTCCGGCCGCACCAGTCTTGCTATTGACCCACGCGGCTGGCTGCACTGCACATACGCTGACGACCGGGAGCATCTGGTTTATGGTATTTCTACTGACAAAGGCGCGACCTGGGCCTGGGATACGCTGGCGAGCATCTTCATCATGTCCCATGCCCGAGTTGTCGCAACGCCTGACACCTGCATTCACTTCGTTTTCCGGACTTGGACCACGGGTGACCAGTTACGCTATCTTAAACTCAGGCCTGATGGTTCGGTCGCGGTGGGCCAGTCGGTGTTTGCCCAGGGCTCGGCGCGCTGGGACCCGAATGTGGCTTTGGACAGTTCAGGCAATCTGAGAATCGTTTATATTGATGGTGCGACCGGTGCTCACAATATCTTCTACACGGCGCTGCGCGGGGATTTGGATACCGGTGGCCAGCCAGTGCCTGACTCGGTTCTGACCCTGGTTTCTGACACAGTCATTCAGTATGACCCGATAAGGGTCGCCGGGCCGAAAATCTGTGTAGATTCGCATGACCGGGCCCATGTGATATTCGAGCAAGGGACGTACGGCCGCAACCAGACCAAATACGTTTATCATATCAGGCAAGATGCGGGTCAGGCGGTTGAGGAAAGGCCAAAGCCACAGTCCATGCCGATGCTTGAGGTTTCGCCCAATCCGGTGTTTTCCACGGCAATGGTCCGGTTCAGTATACGCAAGCCCGGGCCGGTGCGGATTTCCCTGTTCGATGCGGCAGGAAGAAAAGTCAGGCAATTGGTGGACACGAATCTTGACTGCGGCAACCATTCGGTGCCTCTTGGCCGGGCCGGATTGCAGACCGGTGCCTACTTCCTGGTGCTTGATACCGGCAACGGGATTCATCAAGCCAAGGTGGTGGTCGCAGAGTAGTCCGTATGCTTGACTTTCACCATGCCGTTTCTATACTGCCACAAGCAGGTGACTTGTTCGCAACACTGGAGGAACTATGGCCAAAGAGGACAAAGACAGAGCTTTAGGCATCGCACTGGGACAGATTGAAAAGCAGTTCGGCAAAGGCTCGATTATGCGGTTGGGCGACGAGCACGCCGCTGTTTTGCTTGAGGCGATTCCGACCGGTTCAATCGGGCTTGATGCGGCAGTCGGCGTCGGCGGGGTGCCGCGCGGCCGGTTCATCGAGATATTCGGGCCTGAAGCTTCAGGCAAGACCACGCTGGCGCTCGAGATAATCGCCCAGTGCCAGAAGCTGGGCGGCAAGGCAGCTTTCATTGATGCCGAGCATGCGATGGACCCGACTTATGCTGGGGCTCTGGGTGTTGATGTGGACCAGTTGCTGGTTTCTCAGCCTGATTCCGGTGAGCAGGCTCTGGAGATTGCCGAAATCCTTACCCGTTCGGGCGGGCTTGATTTGTTTGTCATTGATTCGGTCGCGGCTCTGGTGCCCAGGGCCGAAATCGAAGGCGAGATGGGCGACGCGCACGTTGGGCTCCAAGCCCGGCTGATGTCCCAGGCTCTGCGGAAGCTCTCCGGTGTTACGAGCCGGTCCAAGACCTGCGCGATATTCACTAACCAGATTCGGCATAAAATCGGGGTGATGTTCGGCAGCCCGGAAACTACGCCGGGCGGTCTGGCCCTGAAGTTCTATGCGACGATGCGGCTGGATATCCGTCGTATTGCCACTATCAAGAAAGGTGACAGGGCTGTCGGCAACCGGTGCCGGGTGAAGGTCGTCAAGAACAAGGCTGCTCCGCCGTTCCGGATTGCCGAATTCGACCTGATGTACGGCGAAGGCATTTCCCGGTACGGCGAACTGGTGGACCTTGGCGTGGAGCACGGGATCTTTTCCAAGTCCGGTTCCTGGTATGCTTACGGAGACAAACGCATCGGCCAGGGTCGGGATGCGGCGGTTGAATTCCTTAAGGAGAATCCCAAAGAGGCGGAAAAGGCTGAAGCGACTCTGTATGAGAAGCTGAATATCACGAGGCCCAAGCTAGCCGCAAATGAAAGTCACCCGGCTCAAGCCCCAAAGAAGGAATAGCCGGCGGTATTCGGTTTTCCTCGACCGGGCTTATTCCTTTTCTCTGGACGGGAAGACGGTAATTGAGCTCGGGCTTGAGCCTGGGATGGAGCTTACCGAGCAGGATGTCGAGCGCATCACCCGGCAAGAACAGTTGCGCAAAGCCAAGGAGTATGCGGTGCTCCTGCTTTCCTACCGGGCAAGGACTGTGAAGGAACTGCGCGACCGGCTCGCACGCAAGAAGTTCGAACCTGACATCATTGAGGCTGCGATTGCCCGTTTGCTGGAGCTTAAGCTGGTTGATGATGCCCAGTTCGCTCACGACTTCGCCCAGGACCGGATGAACATCGGCAAAAAGGGCAAGTGGAAGGTGCGGGGCGAACTCCTCAAGCTTGGGGTTGAGAAACAGCAGATTGACCGGGCACTGGCTGATGCGCCGGACGAGTTGGCAGGGGCAAAGGAACTGGTCAAGAAATACCGCATTCGCTATGCCCGGCTCGAACCGGATGTGCGCAAAAGACGACTCTACGCTCTGCTTGTCCGCCGCGGCTTCTCTGCCGACACCATCCGCGAAGCGCTCAGCCTGCCCGAGCCTGAAGTCTAGGTCCAGACTTGGCCCAGAACATGGTCCGGCGCGGCGTGTCTACCTGATTTCCTCAGCCTCCGGTTAAGGCTACGTTAAACACATCGTGCAGAATTTTCGCGAGGATTTCAGGGTCAAGACTCCGGCCCTGCCACTTCTCAAGCAGCACCTGGGCTTCGCGGGCAAAGGAGTCGCCCGAGATGTTTTTCTGCATCGACAGCTTGTACAACTGCCGGGCATAGTCCAGGTAGGCGACGTACAGAATCGTCGGCACAGCGGCGCTGTTCAGTACCTGTCTTACCTGTTCCTCCATCGAGCACAAGGCAGCAAAGGCTCCATGCACCCGAATGAGCATCTGTCCGCGCAGGTCGTCCAGGGTTTCCTTGACGCGCTGGGTGTTGAACTTCGCTTCCCAGGTCTTGATTCGTTTGTCTGCGTCCTTTGCCATGATTTCCTCCTTTGTTTGAGGACGCCTATACTCATGCCAGTGCTGAAACCATGCACCGGCCTCTTTGTTCCTCCTCTTCCCAACCCCATGCAGTTCCTCTGCGGCCGTCACGGACAGAGGCCCTCTTCATCTACCCCTGTAATGTTATTTGCCGCTGGACCTGAAAACCACCAAAGAAATTGCATGTCTCAGTAACTGGGAAGTTAATTGCTTGTGGCTTGGGAACTTAGCTCAGGATTCGCTTCTCAGGGTGCTCCGGGAAGTCACCCCGGGGGTCACTCCCCCTTTGAACTCCTGGTTCAGCCCACAGTTCAGCTCCAGAGTCAGGCCCGAGGTCAGGACCCGGCTCAGTTTCCGGGTCAGAACGGATGTCAGTTGGCATATCACTTGGAATTTCAGTTGCTTAGTCAATTGCCAAATCAGAACCGGGTTCAAGACCAGCCTCAGCCCGGGCTCCAGTCCCGAAGTCAGGACCCGGTTCAGCCCCGAGTTCAACTCCGAACTCAGTTCCAGGCTCAGCCTCCGGCTCAGAACCAGGTTCAGGACCCGGCTCACCTTCGGTAGCGCCTTCTGAACTCAGCGGCAGTTCCAGGCTCGACCGGGCTCCATCACTCCGCGCCCACCGGCTGTTCGTTCAACAACCAGGATTCCGGCCGAGTCAAACGCACTCATGCCTTACAGGTTCCATACTTCCCCAGTCCGCAACGTTCTTCCTGTCGTGCTGGTCGAAATCCGCCGGTTTATGGCAGTCCGGCCGTTTCCGGCTGGCTGTGAGCCGATAGCTGTCCTAGCTCTCCGCCTCCTTGACAAGCCGTCATTTCGCCCTAGATTCAAGTGATGGTTGTTGCGCGCAGCACGCAATGGATGAATCGGCAGGGCTGTGGCATCTGAACGGTTGGTTTTCCGGGTACACGCTCTCCAGCGCATGTTTCAGCGCAAGGTCACAATGGAGGATGTGCGGCGGATTGTCGCCACCGGCGAGGTAGTAGAAGATTACCCGGATGACACGCCATACCCCAGCAGGCTGGTTCTGGGATGGCGCGGTGCTCGGCCGATTCATGTGGTAGTAGCGAGCAATTACGACGATAACGAGGTTATTGTAATAACTGCATATGAACCCGACCCTGTCCAGTGGAATGCCGGGTACAAAAGGAGAAGGTAATGAAGTGTGTTATTTGCAGGCAGGCCAAAACGCAGCCTGGTACGACCACGGTCACTCTGGAGCGGAATGGGGTGACACTGGTGTTCAAAGGTGTGCCGGCCCAGGTTTGCCCGAACTGCGGCGAAGACTATGTTGACGAAGAAGTAACAGACCAACTGCTCAAGGCTGCCGAGCAAACGGTTCGCTCAGGCACACAGGTAGAAATCCGCCGGTTTGTGGCAGTCTAGCCGTTTCCGGCTGGCTGTGAGCCGTCAGCCGTTGACTGTCAGCCGTAAGCTATCATGCCTTCCGCGTCTCCTTGGCAAGGCATTTGTCTTTGCCTAAATTCAGGCGATGGCTGCCGCGAATGCGGGTAGGACAGATAGGTATTGCGTCCCCGGAATTCCCAATCTCGGACGTCCGCTGCTGAAGGCTGTACCTGGCTACTCAGCAGTCCGGGTCAGCACCACTTTGCACGTGACGCTTCGGCCTTCAGCCTCAAGCGTGCAGAAGTAGACGCCAGCCGGAACCAGCTTGCCGCTCTTGGCCCGGAACCACCCGCCAAGTGGCTCTGCAAGCTGCGCCGATGCTTCTGAGAATTCTATTTCTGCGGCTGGTGTTGAGCTATCAAGTCCCGGACTTTGGGAACGAGTTCGCAGGGAATCTCGACCATGCTCTGGCCGTCTTGGTCGTACGCAGCCTCATCTTCAGCAACTGCTTCCTCTTCGCTCTGACGTTCATAGTGATCCAAGACACGACGAACTCGCTCTTCATTCCAGCCAGGTGGAAATCTCCGCTCCTTCATTTTCTTCTCCTTTGCCTGCGTCTTCTGAAAGCCAACAACGCTTTCCCTCGCAGCTCATATGCTGTCACCACAAACAGGCTATCAGGCTCGGGGTCAGGTACGTAGATGACGCGGAGATAGCGCCCTGCCTGCGTCCGGCCGATAGCAACTCGTGAACCTTCGCGGCCGGGCCGGTCTTCGCCTGGCCGGGACAGGATTTCCTCTACTTCCCTCTCAGTCACCCCGTGTTTGTGCACATGCGAAAGGCCTGTTTGCGGGTCCGTGTGAAACCGGATATCCATCATCTCATCATAGATTAGCCACAGTAGCAAGGAAGTCAAACGCTCACGGGAAACGAAGCCTGGACTGGCTTGGAGCATAATGCCACGGTCCTACCCAAGCCGATTGAAATCGGCGGGGAGCCGAACCTCCCCGCCGCATCGCCGGCCCTTTCCGGTCACCTCCCGGCGACTACTCCAGCTTCACCATCTTCCTGGTCGCTGTGAACTCACCGGCATTGAGACGACAGAAGTAGACGCCCTTGGGCAGACGCTTCTGAGGGACGCCGCCGACATCCCAGGTCGCCTTGTAGACTCCGGCCTTCTGCTTCGCTCGGACCAGAGTCCGCACGACCCTTCCGGTGACATCCAGAACCGCAAGGTCAACATCCGTCTCCTTGGCCAACGAATACCGAATCGTGGTCCGTCGGCTGAAGGGATTCGGTGCTGTCTGTGAAATCGCCGGTATGACTTCAGGAAAACTCTCATCCCAAATGCCAACGTAGGGCTCTGTCCTGATGAGATAGAAATCCCCATCCGGGTGACCGAATGACCTAGTGTACCCGGCAACGATGTATCCATTATCATGGCATTCCTGAACCGACCAACATACATCCCACCCCGAACCCCCGTATGTCTTCGTCCACAAGGTATCACCGCCTGGGTCCGTCCGTATGAGATACCCGTCCATGGCACCTGCCCCGAACGAATACGTCTCTCCTGCGACAATGTATCCGCCGTCAGAAGTCTGTTGGACTGAATAGCCCTCATCTACGCTTGCGCCTCCGTAGGTCCTTGTCCAGACCGTATCCAGGAACCTGTTTGTCTTGATGAGGTAGACGTCAGCAACCTCCGCGAAGGAGGACGTACGCCCCGCGATGATATACCCTCCGTCGGAAGTCTGCTGAACCGAGTAGCCTCTGTCTCCGCGAGTCCCGCCATATGTCTGGAACCCAACAACGTTACCGCTCCCGTTCAACTTGACAAGGTACACGTCTTCATCACCTGAACCGTATGAACTCGTCCGTCCTGCGATGATGTATCCCCCATCTGAAGTCGTGTCAACTGAAAAGCCGTAATCATCTTCAGTCGCGCCGCATGTCCCTCTCCAAAGGCGATTGCCAGCTGCATCTGTTTTCAAAAAGTAGACATATTTGCTACTGAATTGTTCGCAGTATCCTGCAATGATGTATCCACCGTCACGAGTCAGCTGAACCGACTGGCCGACATCCTCACCACCACCTGGGCCTAAGTATGTCCGTGTCCAGATCGTATCGCCATTCTCATCGGTCTTTATCAGATAAACATCAACAGTTGCACCAAATGACCCTGTGTATCCTGCGATGATGTATCCGTTGTCTGGGGTCTGTCGAACTGAAAAACCTACATCTTCATCTGCACCTCCGTAGGTTTTTGTCCAGAGGGCATTCCCATTCGCATCTGTCTTTACCAGGAAGACATCGCACTCACCCTGGCCATACGAATACGTCAATCCTGTGATGATGTAGCCGTGATCTGAGGTCTGTTGCACGGAGAGGGCTCTGTCAAAGCTCGTTCCTCCGTATGTCTTCTCCCATAAGGTACCCGGTGGTTGGGCCGAAACGGTCATTGCCCAGAGGAGTATCACAATGCCATACAAGAGGGAGTTCCTCATCTGTCTACACTGACTTTTCATGCAAGCCTCCTACACTGTTGTATAGTTTGCATCCGCGCACCTCGGATGCCTAGATTCGTCTGAGGCTCGGTGCCGCCTGTTCTGCATTTCTCTCATCGCTCAGTAGGACTGCACCGGGCGTGCCGCGTCTGGCGGACAACAGAGAACTGAGCTTAACCTGTTCTATGTTGAGATGCAGCAATCTCTTAGGGTATCTGGACTCAAGCAGATGGCTCAACAAGGCGAGTTATGCAGGCCTTCTTGTATGATTCAGACAACAGAGTTGTTGTGAGAATCAGACAGAACCGGGGGACTTGGGACCCCGTCCGGGCTACTCGTTGCTGTTGGAAACGGGCAGGGTGACGTTCAGGTCTTTGAGCTTGCGGTACAGGTAGGTGCGCTCGACACCGAGTTCGTTGGCAGCCGAAGCCACATTCCACTGGTTCTTGGACAAGACTCTGAGGATGAGGTCTCGCTCAAACTCCTGTCTGGCATCGCGCAGAGTCTGAGCCTGGCCGCGCTGGGGCGTGAAGTACACTTCATTCAAGAACGGCATGATGCAGTCTGCAGTGAGGATGGGTTCATCCCTAAGAACTGCAATTCTGTGGACCAAGTTCTCAAGTTCCCTGATGTTGCCTTTCCAGGACTGGTTGGCGAGCAGTTCCTTTGCCCCGTCCGTAAGGGCCTTGCGCTGCAACCCGTCTTCGTCGCAGGCCTTGCTCAGGAAGTGGTCAGCAAGGAGCGGAATGTCCTGCTTTCGTTCCCGGAGTGGCGGGACGACAATTGTCACGACGTTCAGACGGTAGTAGAGGTCCTCGCGGAACTCGCCATTCCGGATGGCCTTGTTCAGGTCTTTGTTGGAAGCAGCCATGACGCGCACTTCAACACTTAGAGTCTTGGTTCCACCGACGTGCTCAAACTCGCCTTCCTGCAGGAATCTGAGCAACTTGGCCTGGGCCTGCAGGCTCATGTCACCGACTTCATCCAGGAGCAGGGTGCCCGCATCGGCCAGTTCCACCTTGCCTTGCTTGGCTGCGACCGCTCCAGTAAACGCGCCTTTCTCATGTCCGAACAGCTCGCTTTCGACCAGGTCCTTGGGGATGGCGGCGCAGTTGAGTTTCACGAACGGCTTGCCTGACCGTGGACCCTGGTAGTGGATGGCCCTGGCAACGAGTTCCTTGCCCACACCGCTTTCGCCAAGGATAAGGACGTTTGCTTTGGAAGGCGCGACCTTGCGAATCATCTCATACACCTGTTGCATCGGGTCTGAGACCCCGACCATCTCATACCTGCCGAGGAGTTCGTCCTTAAGGGTTTCTACCTCGCGGGCAAGTATGTCCCTTTCGATTGCGTTTCTGACCGTTACCAGTAGACGGTCGTCGTCCACCGGTTTCTCCAGGAAGTCCCAGGCTCCGAGCTTTGTTGCCTCAACAGCAAGGTCGATGGTTGCGTGGCCGGTGAGGAACACGATGGGCAGGTTCGGTCTCAGAGCTCTGACCTTGCGCAGCACTTCGATGCCATCGAAGTCAGGAAGCTTGTAGTCGAGCAGGACCAGGTTCAGGTCGTTCTCTTCGACACGTTTGACCGCCTCGGTTCCGTCGAATGCCTCGACTACTTCGTACCCTTCGCTGGACAGGGTATCACGGACTATGTCCCGGATGCCTTTGTCGTCATCAACAACCAGGATGCGCTTTGTCATCTGCTTCTTGCCGTGCATTCTCTATGCCAGCCGCTTGTCGGTGACAGGAAGCTCGATGGTGACAAAGGTGCCAACATCTTCCTGGCTGTCTATGCGAATATCACCGCCGTGGTCTTCGACAATCTTCTTCACTATCACCAGGCCGAGTCCAGTCCCGCCTTCCTTAAGCGTGAAGTAGGGGTCGAACACCTTGGACAGGTAGCGTTCAGGAATGCCTTTTCCTGTGTCGGCTATGACGACTCTGGCCACATGGCCATCGTCCTTCTTCTGCAGGGACGTTGTCACGGTCAGGGTTCCGCCGACAGGCATGGCCGAGACAGCGTTCTCGATGACATTGGTGAATGCGGCTGTAATGTGCTCCCGGTCAACCGGAACAGCGGGCAGGTTCTGGTCCAGGTTGAGCTTGATGTCAACACCAGGTGCTTCTCGGAACCTGGTGACAGCGGTTGACAAGATGTCGTTGAGGTTGACAGGCATCTTGTTGGGAGCCTCAAGCCGGGTGAGCTTCATGAAGCTGTCTGACACTCTGCGAAGCCGGCCCACTTCTCGCACGATGGAGGCTGCATAGCCACGGGTGCCTTCGTCGTCCGCCTGCTTGCCGATGCGCTGGGCGGTGAGGAGAACGGTCGTGAGCGGGTTCTTGATGCCGTGGGCCAGCTTCTGAGCGACCGGTAGCCAGGCTTTGACTCGGCGCATGTACTCAACTGCAGAGATGTCTTCCAGGGTGAGAAGCACGCCTGACTTCACCCTGGTGGCTCGAGCGAGCAGGGTCTGGTCCGGACCGATGGAGACCGGCATCTCCCGGGATGATACGTCCGTCGGTTCGGCCAGCACCGCTCTGACCAGCCCGGCGAGCGGGGCGAGCGGACCCTCCGACGGAAGTGCCTCGTTTCCGTTGGCAGCATGACCTCCTGGAAGGATATCCCGGGCCTTGCGATTGGTTCTTGTCACGCGGCCTCTGCGGTCCAGTTCAATAACCCCGGCTCGGCCGGTCAGGCCGCGGACAAGCAGGCGCACGTCCCGGGTCTGGCGCAGGCGTACTGCGACCAGCACGATGCCGAACACGACCAGCAGCAGTGCGCCCGCGGCCAGTGACCATCCCAAAGGGACTCCCCTGTCGAGCAATGGGACCGGGCGGAAGTCAAACAGCGTGCAACTGACACGGTCTTCATAGGACCTGTGCAGCATCAGGCGCGTGCGGTCGCTTGCTCGTACCGGTATCAAGTTGGCATAATGCCCGACCGGGATGTCCACGAGCTGCCTCAGGCCGAGGTCATAGACTTGCAGCCGGCCGGTCCCGGGCAGAACCGCCAGTTCATCTCGACCGGTTCCTGAGAACTGGCCGGCGGCAACCTGCAAGTCGTGCGTTCCCGGCAGACGGGAGCGCCTGACCAGCGCCAGGTTTGCGTCAATGAGCAGGAGTTCATCGGATGACCAGAACGCCACCAAGCTTCGTCCGGACGAGTCGTGGAGCACCGCGTAATCGCTGTTGAACTCGCGATGGCAGGCGGAACGGAGAATCCGGCCGGTGTTGGGGTCCAGCACGAAGACGCTGTCACAATTCCGGCCACCGGCAGGACTGCCCGTTTCGCCGACAAACAGCACGGTGCCCTCGCTCTCGGTAGGCGTGAGCCAGGCGGGCACCACAGAGGAAGAGTACGTGCCCAGGCTCGTGCGCCAGACCTCCTGTCCTGTGCAGCCAAGCAGGGAGACGTGCGTGTGCAGGTCGTCCGTGCCGTTGTCCGAATTGCCGTTGCCCGGTGCACTTGTGCTCATCAGGATTTCAGTCCTGCCGTCCGAGTCGATGTCGGCGCAGAGCAGGCGTTGGGGATTGGGGCCACACCAATGGTGCCAGAGGTTGTTTCCCGATTCCCAGTCGAGCACGACGATGCCCCGCGGTGCGAGTCCATACCCGGAGGCGACCGCAATGACTGCTTCGAGCCTGCCATCCGCGTCGAGGTCGAGCACGTCAACCTGAACGGCGTGCCCATCCCAGTCCCGCGCAGTATCACGGCCGGCTGCGACAAAGTAGGCGCGCCTCCCAACCGGCTGCAGGAAGAGCGAATCGTCGCGCACGTACGTCACCCACAGACCCGCCATGGCAGAGCCGCCAATGAGATACCCCTGCTCGAACGTACCGGGCGGGAAGGCGCACCCGCCTGCCAGGTGATACAGGCGCTGGTCCTGGACGTTGAGTCTCGTGCAGGTGGGCATCGTGACCAGTTCGTCTTCCTCGTCGCCGTCCAGGTCAGCGGGCGCAACCCGGAAGAAATCCCTGCTCCAGACGAGGTGGGCCTCCACGGGAAGCCGTTGCGCCGCCACCAGGCAGGTTGCAGTGATGAGAAGCGACAACACGTACTTGCCGGTCACCTTAGCCATCTCAGCCGAATCGTAGCGGCAGGTGAATACAAGTCAACTGCTGAGTGAACGGCGCGGGCAGGCTGGGCATTTCGGGCTAGAATTCGAGGGAAAATTAGGGAAAATTAGGGACCACCCCCGTTTTCCTGCCGGGCCGTCATCGTTCACCACGGGCAACTTCTACTCCAATTCGCCCGCGTGTCAAGCGGCGGCGTGCGGCCGTCTGGCTTCCGCGAATCGCAAGATTCAAGACCTGACCCCGGCCCGGCCCGAGTTAGATATTGTGTCCCCTTAATTCCCATTGCGCAACGCCGCAGTCGTTGCACTCCACATCCAAAGGTAGGGCCGGGTCGTCGTAGCGGCGGTCTTGTCGAGGGTCGTGACGGTGATGGTGATGAGCAGGTTCATGGGTGTCATGTCGGGCTTCGTGGCGAAGGCCATGATCGTTCTCAGCCTGAGCTTCTTTCCGGTGCTCATGCCGGATGTCATGACGAGCCAGAGCACGACGACCGCGTCCGAAGTCAGAGCAAGGGGCGTGACGAACACCGTGTCGGACTTCGTGACGCCTGCCATCAAACGCACCAGGACGACACCGGCCTGGCCGCCCGAGTCGGTAACCGTCACAACGGCCATATCGACGGGGAGGGGGGGGCCCACTGCCCCCTGGACAGTGGGCATTTGCAGGAATAACGCTGTAACCCTCGCTTCGTCAGCGTGTTATCCGCGGAGTTATGTTTTTGGCCATTCCGGTCTCTAACCCGGTCAGAAGCCCTGAGTTGCGGCCT
>JAUWNN010000016.1 GCA_030612625.1 Caldifarciminota bacterium | reverse complement strand
AGCCATTGCCGAAGCGCTGCAAGACAGGTTTGCCGACACCTTTCAGGACACGATGAAAGCTACAATGAAAGCTACAATGAAAGCTACAATGAATACACGATTTTGTTCTGGATTTCGGGCGGCGAGGGTCAGGTCTTGAATCTTGACATTCGCGGGAGGCCGGAGGGGCGCTGGCCGCAAGCCGCCGCTTGACACGCGGGCGAATTGGAGTAGAAGTTGACCGTGGCGAATGCTACCGGCCCGGCAGGAAAACGGTGGTTGTCCCTAATTCCTCCCAGTCCCTGGTGAGCCAGCTTGAGACCGGCAGGCTGAGGAATCCGAGCCTGCGTCTTATCGCTGACTACTTGCGCGCATGCGAGGCCAGATTCACTGATATCGCTGACATCCTGGACAAGTACACTTCCCGGCCGACTGTTGTTGAGAAGCAGGGAGATGAGGCTGTGGCCGAGCTGGTTGACAGGCTGCCGGATGAAGTCGGCCGCAGGGTTGAGAACTATGACATCAAGACAACGGTCAGGCGCAGGTTTGAGGGCAAAAGACCGGAGCCGGTCAGGAAGCGGACTCTGCGTGCCAGAAAGGTGGCTGCTGCCTTTGCCCGCAGACGCGAACTGAAGACTCGACTTGGCCAGTCGATGATACTCAAGAATCTCGGGGTAGTGCCTACCCAGGTGGTGTGCAAGGAGCTGTCAGACTACGGTTTGAAGTTATGGGGGATTCTGAATCGGACCCGGAAAGACAGACCTGAGCACAGGCAGGAACTTCTTGACGAGGCTGATGCCTGGCTGATTGGTGAGAAGGTGGTGCCTGACAAGGCGGTGCGGCATGTCCGTAACCTGGTGGTCTCGGTGTTCACTGAGATGGAGAAGTCCGGTGAACTGGACCGGCTGCCGCCTGAACAAGTACCCGAACAGCCGGCCGGGAAAAGGGTGTCCTGCAAAGATGCTCGGCAATTGCAGAAGGATGATTTCAGGCAGAAGGTGTTCAAGTACGAATCTGCCCGGAGTGCGCTGATTGAACGAATCCGGGCTGAGGTCAAGGAACTGCTCAGGCAAGAAGGCGTGCCTGAAAGCAAATCCAGCCGATACTTGAGCACAGTGCGCCACTTTTGCTACATTTCCGACTGGTTCGGTGAGGACATACCGGCCAGGGAGCAGGCAATCGAGAAGCACGTCAATGACCCGCGCAGCGTTCGTCTGGGTCGGGACCCGGAGCTTGCCCGCCGTGTCGGTGAGCTGACGCTGAGGCGCTATGAAGAACTCAAGCCAACCCTGCCGCCCAACCCGAGACCCAGGCGGTGAAAGGCCGATTGACAGATTCCTGCCCCGGCTTAGACTATTACTATAAGGAGAAGCGATGAGAAGAAGAACTATCCTGACTCTGGCTTTCCTGACCGCATCTGTCGCGTCCGGCCAGTGGGATGGTGCGGCAAACAGCCCGACGGCTTTGCCGGCCATTGTCGGCGAATCGGGAAGTCCGGCCGATGTCAGAATGCGGGATGTGGATTCCATGTCACCGTCATTGTCGAGATGGCATACCGAACTTGAAGGATGGAATCCGCTGTTCGATTCTCTGAATTGCCGGTTTGTGGGCAACTGGCCGTTTGGGACTCCGACTTACACTGTCGCTTGTGACCGGGAGAGGAATTTGGTCTTCTGTGGTGCCGGTGGAGGCGTTTACATCCTGGATGTTTCTGACCCCGGTTCGCCGAGGATTGTGTCCGAGGCGGTCCACTCGAGAGGAGCAGTTGTCAGTCTTTGCTACGAGCACGGACGCCTGTATATCGCGGATGGCGAGCCCGGGCTCGAGATCTGGGATGTCAGCATTTCAAGTTCTCCCCGGCTGCTGAGTCTATTTGAAGCGTCGGGTTTTGCCGTCGGGGTCGATGTTTGCGGCTGTTACGCCTACCTGGCAGTTTCGGACAACGGGGTGGACATAATCAACATCTCAAATCCTGCTGAGCCGTTTCTGGAGGGACGGTACGATAGTCCGGGAAGAGCGTGGAACGTTTGTATTCTGGATTCCTGCGTATATGTGGCTGACTTGCGAGGCGGTCTGCGAATAGTTGACGTCAGCGACCCGGCTGACCCTTTTGAAGTGGGGCACTGTGAGACACGGGACCAGACTTTTGCGGTGTGCGTCGTCGATACCCTTGCCTATGTTGTCGATGAAGAAGCCGGCCTCCGGATAATAGATGTTACTGACCCGAGCAATCCGGTAGAAATCGGCTGTTATGATACCCCGGACTTTGCAGTTCAGCTTTGTGTTTCCGATTCATTTGTCTATATCGCGGACGTTTATGCCGGTCCTCGCATTGTGAATGTGGCAAATCCTGCCCAACCGTTTGAGGTAGGGTATTGCTACACTCCGGGTTATGCCCGAGGCGTATGTGTCGTTGGTTCTTCTGCTTTTATGGCGGACGATGACAGGGGTATGGAGGTGGTAGATGTTTCCAATCCTTCCGACCCTTCCATCGTCTTCTACTTCGACATTCCGGGACATGCTTATAATATCAGCATATCCGACTCTTGTGCTTATATTGCCGACTTGACCGACGGCATTCGGATACTCGATATCTCAGACCCGGTGGTTCCTGTCGGGATTGCTCACTGGCGCACGCCCGCATACGCTCGTGGAATTGAGGTTTCAGGTTCGTTCGCTTATGTGGCGTGCGATTATGCCGGCCTTCGGATACTGGATGTCTCTGAGCCGACCAACCCCTATGAAGTGGGTTACTGCTATACTCACGACAAGGCCTGGGATATTTGCGTGTCTGATTCCTGTGCCTATGTTGCAGATGGGCGTGGCGGACTTCGGATAATCGACATTTCCGACCCAAGACATCCTTTTGAGGTTGGTTTCTGCAGCACGTATGGCAATGCACGAAGTGTTGACATTTCGGGTTCCCACGCATACGTTGGCGGGTCAGGGCGCTTGCGGGTGATTGACATTTCCGACCCGGAAAACCCTCGCGAGGTCGGCTCCTGTGCAACTACTGCTGAAGACGTCCATGTGACCGGGTCTTACGTTTGCGTCGCAAGCTGGACCGCGGGTGTCCGGATGGTTGACGTTTCTGACCCGACCCATCCTTTTGTGAAGAGTTCTTTCCAAACGCCGTGGACCGTTTTCGGCATCGGGGTTGAAGGTTCCTACGTTTATGCGGCAGACTACGAATGCGGCCTCTGGATAATCGACATTTCCGACCCTGGTCACCTTGTCGAGGCGGGATACTATGTCATGCCACGTGGTGCCCGGGACGTTTGCGTCTGGCGCAATTACATCTATGTTGCCTGTGACTGGCTGGGGTGTCAGATCTATCAAGGGCCGATACCCGGAATCAGCGCGCCGGACGGGTGGCAGGTATCATCCACGGATATGTACGTTCATCCGAACCCGGCGAAATCCCGGGTCAACCTGTGCTGCCGGTCCGGCGAAGCAGAGTTCGACCTGTTTGACACCGGGGGCCGCAAGGTTGGGCAGTTGCAGACCGGGACAAACGATGTCAGCAGACTCGCGCCCGGCGTTTACCTGCTGAAAGCTGATTCCGGCAGGTTGGCCACAAAGATTGTGATTCAGCGATAGGAGGGAATGATGTCCAGGAAATGCTTGGTTTCTGCTGTGGTGATTATGCTGGCGGTTTCGTTTGCTTCCGGACAATGGCTCGAGGCGACAATCCGGGTCCCGGACTCCCTGTGCGGTTTGATGCGGCCGAACCATCTGGTCTACAATGCTGCGAATAACACAATCTATGTCGGCACTGATGAGCCGGGGGTTGATTGCGTCATAGCCATCAATGGGACAAGCAACAGAAAGGTCGCCCGAATTCCGGTCATCGGTCGGATGAGTGCAATGTGCTGCAACTCGGAGAACAATAAGGTCTACTGCGCCGTGCAGGGTCCGACAGTTACTGTGATTGACGGGCAGACAAACGAAGTAGTTGGGACAATTGCCGTGGGAATGTATCCGGCAGCGCTGTGTTACAATACTCAGGCCAACAAAGTGTATTGTGCGAACCAGGAAGGTACTGTCACGATAATAGAAGGCGCGACCGACAGTGTAATAGCTACCGTCTCAGCCGGTTCGGTTCCCTCGGTTATCTGCCATAATCCGGTCGGCAACAAGGTATACTGCGCTAATTATAACGGCCAGACTGTGACCATTATTGACGGGGCCGGGGACAGCGTGATTGCCAGTGTCTGGGCCGGGGGAATGGACCCGAGGGCCCTTTGCTGCAACACGAGGGAAAACAAGATGTACTGTGCGTGTTACTCGGGCGCGGTTGCCGTGATTGACGGGGCGGGCGACAGCGTCATAACTGCCATAACGACCGCAAATGCGTGCTGGGACCTCTGCTTCAATTCCACAAATAACAAGGTCTACTCCAGCCATTATTTCGGGGCCGGCCCGGTAACGGTGATTGATGGAGTCGGGGATAGTATTATCGTTGAGGTTCCGGCCGGTGTGGTACCGACCGGGGTATGCTACAGCCCGGCCTCGAACTGCGTTTATTGTGCAAACGCATTGAGCGATGACATTACGGTAATCGACGGCGTCACTAACAGCGTCGCTGCTACGGTCCGGGCCGGAGCTTACCCTCACGTCTTGTGCTACAACCCGTTGAGCGAGCTGGTATACTGTGCCAACTCCTATGGTTCGGCAGTGACCATTGTGGATTCGCAGAACCGCGCGATTCGGAGCGTGATGCTCGGCAGCCACCCGTGGGCATTATGCTACAACTCCACTCACAACAAGGTCTATAGCGCAAACGGCGGGGTATCGGTTGTCACTTACGACTCTACTGTAACCGTGATTGATGGAGCAACCAACCGGGTAATCGCCAATGTAACAGTCGGACACAACCCCAAAGCCCTTTGCCATAACCCGACCAGCGACAAGATATACTGCGCCAATTGCCAGAGCGACAATGTCACCGTAATTGACGGTGTCTCAGACAGCGTGCTTGCAGTAGTACCGACCGGCCGGCATCCTTGTGCTCTATGCTGCAACCCGACAGACAACAAGGTATACTGTGCCAATGAAGGCAGTGATGATGTGACAGTCATTGACGGCGTGACCGACAGCGTGATTGCTACGTTGAGTTCTGGAATCGAGCCGTTGGCTCTTTGCTACAATTCGACAGATAACAAGGTATACTGCGCGAATCATGGGGGTGGTGTCGCTGTAGTCTGCGGGTCAGGAGACAGCGTGATTGCCAGCGTACGGGCCGGAAGGGGGCCTCGGGTTCTGTGCCATGATTCGATAGACAACAAGATATACTGCGTAAACAGTTCGAGCCACGCTTCGCCGCCAACCGGGGGCACGGTCACTGTTATCGATGGTGCTACGGACAGCTTGATGTCCACCATAAGAGTCGGGATGTGCCCGGAGGATGTCTGCTACAACCCTGTTTCGGGCAAGGTGTATGTCGGCAACAGCTTCCAGAGCGAGCCGGATGAAGCAAACGTAATTGACTGCGCCACTGACCGTATCGCTGCCACTTGGCCAATCTGGGGAGGCTTTGAGGCTTTGTGCTACAATGCGGTCAACAACAAGGTTTACTGTAGCAGCCATCACGGTGTGGTGACGGTTTTCGACGGCGCTACTAACAGATTGGTTACTACGGTCATGGCAGGTCATAAGCCGTCTGCCTTTGTCTGGAACCCGGTGCAGAACCGGATGTATGTCGCAAATGAATACGGCTCCAGCATATCGGTCATCCGGGACAGCGTGCCGCCGGGAACCGAGGTGGAAATGCCGAATGACGAATTGCGAATGACGAATGGCAGGCAGCTTTCGGCCACAATCGTCCGCGGGGTGCTGCGGCTACCAGAGTCTGCTATTCGGCATTCGACATTCGCACTTCTGAATTCTGTGGGCCGGAAGGTCGCGGACCTGCAGCCGGGTGAGAACGACATCCGGTATCTGAGTCCTGGGGTGTACTTCGTCGTTTCCCCTCACCCCAACCCTCTCCCGCAAGGGGAGAGGGGGAGGCGGTCGGCGGTCAGCGGTCGGCGGTCAGCGGTTCATAAGGTCGTCATTCAGAGGTGATACGATGCACTCTACATGTCATTCCGAGCGAGTAGAACGAGTCGAGGAATCTCGCCTGACAGACCCTTCGACTTCGCTCAGGGTGACAAACGTTAAGGAGGAACCATGAGAAGAACCATTCTGATTTCAGCCTTCAGCCTTCTGATTTCATCCTTGGCCTCTGGCCAGTGGTTGGAGACGACGATACAGTTGCAGTCCAGTTCCTTTCCGGTGGAACTGTGCTACAATCCGACCGGCAACAGGGTCTACTGTTCGAATAACCTGCGCGACAACATCGTTGTTATTGACGGTGCGTCAAACAGCATAATCGATACCATTCCGACGATGCGCTATCCCTACGTGATGTGCCATAATTCGAGCGACAACCGGGTGTATTGTACTCACGACGTTGACAGTGACATTGATACCGTTGTTGTTATTGACGGCGAGACCAATGCCGTGATTGCGACCGTGGCAGTCGGGCAACAGCCCCGGGCTTTGTGTTGGAATTCCGCGGACGACAAGGTCTACTGCGCGAACGCGCTGGACAACACCGTTTCAGTGATAGACGGCGCTACGAGCGGCGTGATTGCAACTGTGGATGTGGGAGCCTACCCGTTCGCCCTGGGCTACAATCCGACCGACAACAAGGTCTATTGCGCGAATCCGTATTCCCGGGATGTTTCGGTGATTGACGCCGCGGCCGACAGCGTCATCGCGACCGTGCCCGCGGGGTTTTATGCCTGTGCTTTCTGCTACAATTCGCAGGATAACAGGATGTACTGCGCGAATAGCGGAACCACCACCAATCTCGATTCGACCGTGACCGTGATTGACGGTGCATCCGACAGCGTGGTTGCGACGGTCAGCGTGGGAATCCAGCCCAAGGCGTTGTGCTACAACCGGACCGAGAACAGGGTCTACTGCGCAAACTCGGGCAGCGGGAATGTGACCGTGATTGACGGCGCTCTGAACACGGTTATTGCGACGGTCGGGACCGGCTCTGAACCTTTTGTCCTGGTGTTCAATGAGACGAATAACAAGGTGTATTGCGCTAATCTGGAAAGCGACGATGTGACTGTGATTGACGGCCCGAGCAATGCCGTGGTCAAGACGATTACGGTCGGGGAGTACCCGTACGCCATGGCCTGGAACCCGGCGCAGAACCGGATGTATGTGGGAAACTACGAGAGCTCCACCATATCGGTTATCCGTGACAGCGTGCCGCCGGGAATTGAAGAGAAGGATGAAGGCGGAAGGATGAAGGATGAAAGCGGGAAGATGACAGCCACTATCGTCCGCGGCATCCTCGTTCTTCCCCAACCCCTGAGCCCTAATCCCCAGTCCCTGGCTTGCTTGCTCGACATCACCGGCCGGAAGGTGACAGAGTTGCAGCCGGGCGCGAACGACATCCGGCATCTGAGTCCTGGGGTCTACTTCCTGCGGTCGGCGGTCAGCGGTCGGCGGTCAGCGGTTCATAAGGTCGTCATTCAGAGGTGATACGATGCACTCTACATGTCATTCCGAGCGAGTAGAACGAGTCGAGGAATCTCGCCTGAGAGACCCTTCGACTTCGCTCAGGGTGACAAACGTCAGGGAGGAACCATGAGAAGAACCATTCTGATTTCAGCCTTCAGCCTTCTGATTTCATCCTTTTCCTCTGGCCAGTGGTATGAAGCTACTATTCCGCTTCCCGATTCCCTGGCCGGTCTGGGTATGCCCAACCGTATCGGGTACAATGAGACGAACAACAGGGTCTATGTCGCCGGGGACTGGTCCGAGGGCGTGGTGGTTATCGACGCTGCTGCCCGGGAGCGGATTGGCCGGTTCCCGACAGGTTGCGCGGTCTATGACATCGCCTGGAGCCGGGAGCATAACCGGGTGTATACGGCCGACTGCCTGGCCAACACCGTCACTGTTGCCGACGGGCAGACCAATCAGGTCATTGCAAGCGTCAGCACGGAACCATTGGAACATCCCTATTGTCTTATGCTGGATGAATCCCGCGACAAGCTCTACGTGGCCTGCGACTACGACCTTGTGGTGGTTGACCTTGCCACCAACAGTATTCTGACTACTATTCCAATTCCTGACAGTCCGAGTGCGATGGTGCTGGATACGATACGGAATCGGGTTTACGTCGCTGCCTGGTATAAGACCCTGTATTTCGTGGATGCAGACGCGGATACGGTAATCAGGTCCATGGCCCTGCCGCAGCTTTACTACTGCGACCTGTTGCTGCTGAATCCTGAAACCGACCGACTGTTCTGCACCGGCTCATGCTCCCGCGCCATGACGGTCATCGACCTTGATAACGACAGCGTACTCACTTACATTGATACCCCTTACGACCCAACCGCGATGATATGGAATCCCAACAACGATATGATTTACGTGGCATGCCGGTCCCCAGGTTTGGGTATTGTGGACGGCAGGGAGCTACGGCTGTGCAAGTGGCTGAACTTCGTGGCCACGAAAGATATCGCGCTCGACACTTTGCGCAACCGCCTGTTTGCGGTGGCAAACCCGCCGCCCGACCAGTTTGACGAGGTCGTCTCCCACCTGATTGTCGTGGACTGCGATTCCAACGTCATTGACACGATGATTGAAGCCGGGTCGAGCCTCTGGAGGACGCTGAAGGTTCCGGGCCAGGACGACGTCTGGCTGACGGATGCGGGGATGTGCCAGGCGATTGCTTTTGACTGCGCAACTCTGTCCGAACTGGCAAGACTCCAGATTGGAACCAGGGTCAATGTGGTAGCCTGGGACTCGATTGACAACCGGCTCTACGCTGCCAATGTCCGGTGCAGCACTATTTCGGTTGTTGACGGCGCAAGCCTGAAGGTGGTCGATACCATCAAAGTGAGCTACAGCCCGTTTGACTTGACGTGGGTGCCATGGAATAACAAGCTCTATTGTACCACTGTTTACAGTGACCTTCTGATCTGGGTAATCGACTGCAACACAAACGAACCGGTCGCTTCCCTTCCCGGTCACAGCGGGCACAACTACATGGCGTACAGCCCGACCAGCAGCAAGCTGTACTGTGCCCACCAGGACGGTGTGACCCCGGATTCGTCTCTTGTGACTGTCATTGACGGCATCACCAATCAGCTCGTCACTACCCTGATGGTCGGTCTCGGACCGTACCGGCTGCTCTGGTTCCCGGACAGCAACTGGATGTTCTGTTCCTGCCTCCAGTCAATTGCGGTAATCGACTGCGAAACCGATGCTGTCATCGCTTCGATTGAAGGGCTCGGCTCTGCCACCGAGATGGTTCTGGATACATCCTGTAGTTCCCTGTACTGCGCGGCCTACACCGACAACCAGGTGGTCGTCATCGACCCGGTGACATTCCAGGTCCGCAAGCGACTAAACGTTGGTTTGTACCCGTTTCCTGTGGCGCTGGACGCGCGGAGGAATCGGGTCTACTGTGCAGCCTCGCAGGGCGGCTCTGTCGCGGTCATCGACTGCACGACCGACAGCATTGTCGCCCAGGTGGAAATCTGCACGGACGGTCTGCTTGTGGACGTGCTCTGCAACAGCTTGAACAACAAGGTGTACTGCGTGGACAGCTGGGGGAACTCGGTGGTTGTGTTCGATGCTGCTACCAATCAGGTCATCGGTACGTTTCAGGTGCGGGGCGCACCGGCTGAGATGGTGTGGGACCCGGTAGCCAACCGAGTCTTCATACCGAACTTCTACGGTGGTTGCGTCTCGGTGCTGCGCGACGCCCCGCCGGGAATCGCTGAGAAGGATGAAGGCGGAAGGATGAAGGATGGATTTCGGGCGGCCACAATCGTCCGCGGCATCCTCGTTCTACCCCAACCCCTGAGCCCTAATCCCCAGTCCCTGGCTTGCTTGCTCGACATCACGGGCCGGAAGGTCGCAGATTTGCAGCCGGGCGCACACGACATCCGGCATCTGAGTCCTGGGGTGTACTTTCTCAAGGCTGAAGGCGGAAGGATGAAGGATGAAACTGTCATGAACGCCAAGATAATCATCCAGCGCTGAGAAGGAATTATGAGAAGAACTGTAGTGGTTTGTGTATTGGGTCTGCTGGCCGCGACCGCGGCACTAGGCCAATGGTCTGAGCCGCAGGTTGTCAGTCAATCGGGTGTGTGGAATTGCAGGTCGCAACTGGTGTGCGTACCTGGCGACACGCTCTGGACTTTCCTCGTACGAGGGCGGGGCGATCAGATGGCGAGGATCGACACGTCGTTTGTGACGGCTTACTGGAACGCGGACGGCCACTGGCAAGGACCGGATACGGTTACGGTGGCCAACGAGGGCGCATCTGGTCCGGGTGCAGGGATTGACCCGTCCGGCAGGATATGGCTGGCATGGTACAGCGGTCCGTATCCTTGGAATGCAGGGCAAGGGGGGCAGTCTGATGACCCGTGGGGAACGTACACCACGGTGCGCGATTCGGGTCGCTGGAGCACGCCGCAGCTTGCAATAAGCTCTCAGGTGACCGGGCTGTATCCGACCGCTCACTGCTTCGCTGCCGACGAGCAGGGACGATGGTACCTGGGCTTCAGGGCGCTGGGCTATGACAGCCTTCCTTTCACGTCGGCGGCGTACAGCACATTGCGCGGCGACACTTGGGCCGCGCTGCGATTCATCGGTCAGGGTCGCAGTGGCGAACCGCCTGTCTATCACGGTCTGCCGTTGTTGGTCAGGCGTCCCGACTATGGGGTTTGGGCCGTACATAGAGTGAACCAGGGCAGCGTGCCCGATACCATACACGTCGACGTGATCGCAGGCGACAGTCTGGCGCGGCTTCTCAGCTTCGAGGGCGCCGGACTGTTGGCAACAGCGGACTCATCCGGCAGGCTGTGGGTGGTATTCAATAGGGACAGCGCTTTGAGGTCGGTCACAATCGAGGGTGGGGCGATTGTCGACGAGCGCGTCATCTCGACCAACATTTCCTTCCGTTCCGGTCCGGCTGCGGTATGTACCGACCCGATGGGCTGGGTTTGGGCCGCGTGGACTACGAGAGATACGATGCCGGTTGTCAGCTACAACTGGGGTGCGCGCTGGGCTGAAGCTGAGGCGGTGACCGACTCGACTGGCTGGGCTGAGGGGCTGGTTTCAGAATCGGACGGCCGGATGCATGCACTGTTCAGGACCAGGTCGCACTACTCGGTTTACCGGCTGGAGCGGCCGGGTATTGAAGAGCAAGTCACGCCTGAAACCTTTCGTCTGAATCAGACAGCCACCGTCGTCCGCAACGTGCTTCTTGTTTCGCATTCGGTATTCGACACTTGTCATTCGGAATTCGCCCTCCGCGACATCACCGGCCGGAAAGTGGCCGAGCTGCATCCCGGCGCAAATGACGTCCGGCATCTGGCACCGGGCGTGTACTTCGTCAGAAATGAGACAACCGCCAAGAGCGCCAAGGTTGTCGTTCAAAGGTAGGGAGGACTCATGCGAGTTGCCATCCTGACCGCCGTTTTCCTGGCCGCGGTCGGAGTCGCTGCTGAAAGCGTAGCCGTTTCAGACCTTGAGGTCGTCCACGAACGACTGTTGATACGCACGGCATTGCCTCCGCAGTGCAGCCTTCCAGTTCATCCTGACGCGGCCCGTGATATTGCGCCGGGTGCGGGAATCTTCGAGTATTGCACAGGTTCACCGGTACTAAATGGCTACCGGTGGCCGCAGATTGCGGTCGGACAGAACCGGACCATTCATATGGCCTGCCTGGACTCTACCGGGAACACGCTCTTCTATTCACGGGCCGTTGACTGGTGCACTTGGGACCCGCCTATTGCTCTGGCAATGCCGCAGCCAAACCCAGAGTTCCCGACCCACAATGTCGTAGCCTCGAAAGCGAGCGAGAAAGTATGCGCTACCTGGGTGTATGCTTGTCCTACCGGCCCGATGCCGGGCTTTTACCGGGTTTCTACGGATGGGGGCGACTGCTGGGGACCCTCGACCGAGCTTCCTTGGCCGTCTGCCTTTGGTGGTGACACCGCAACATCATTCCATGTGAGTTCACTGTTCCCGTTCTACGATTCTCGTGACGGGCTTCACATCGTAGTGTGCGTGCATCCGGTGGTAAATGACACGGGCTACATAATGCCGGCTGAAATCTGGCACTGGTGTCCAGACAACACTCCGAACTGGAGCAGGATTCACAGAGCAGGATGCCGGCCTGAGAACATGCAGGCTTCGGTCGGGTACAACGCGCTCTATGCGTGTCGGCCCAGCCTGGGCGAGTGCGATGGCTACGTGCTCATCGTCACCTGGGAGCAGTTCGATTCTTCCAATGTCGAGCCCCGCACCAACCGGTTGCGGGCGGATGCGTTCGTTGCCTTCTCTTCCGATAACGGCCAGACCTGGGAGTACCAGACCAAGCTCACAACGAGCAGTTCTGTCTCTCACCGGTTCCCCTCTGTGGAGGACCGGAACACCGGTCGGGACACGGTGTGCATCTTCTACCTGCAGGACGAGTGTGCAGGGTTCTTCGTGCTGGGAGAAGGCCCTCCGATGAACAACCCGGTTGTTACCCACGACCTCATCATGTACATGAGGCCCTATCCTGGCCGTGTGGATACGGTCGGAGGCACGACCTATGACATGCAGCTCGTGGGGCCGTCATTTCGCTCGGTCTGCTGTTCGCCGGCCTATGGTGTTCACTGCGCCTGGAACTACTCGGCGAGCGATTCCCGCACCTTCCCGGACCTGAACGTCCGGTACAACTTCTACGACTACGCCAGTAGTTACTGGAACTGGATTGACCCGGACTATATGCAGTCTGGGGTGAACGTGTTCACCCAAAAGACGGGCTGTGGATGTTTGGACGCTGACCCGTTTACCGATGTAGCGATTGTCTCCGGACAGACGCTCGGTCCGGCTGGTGTGGAAGAGAAAAAGTTCGCCGCATTATTTCCTCCGGCCGGTGCAACGATGTTCTCGGGCAATCTCCGGCTGTCCGGCATCCAGCCCGCCGTCCTGCTCGACATCACCGGCCGGAAGAGAGCGGACTTGCTTCCGGGCAAGAACGACATCCGATTCCTGTCATCCGGCGTCTATTTCCTGCGGCGAGAGAAGGATAGGACAACGACCAAGGTCATCGTACAAAGATAGGATTCCAGGATTCAAGGGGTCGAGAGGTCAAGGTGGAAGTCATGAGTTAAAGTGCAAAGGGTAAAAACGCGAACCCTGCGGTCCAGCTTGCTTGACAGTTCAGGCGAGCCGGATAAGCTTTGCGCTGATGGTTACTGAGAGAGTTCGCAACCTTATCAAGCGTAAGGGAATCAGGTTTCTTGATGTCAAGTACACCGATGTTCCCGGACGGCTGCATCATGTGACCGTCCCGATTGAGCGGCTGGGAACAGTGATGCGCGACGGTATCGGGTTTGATGCTTCTTCGGTTGCGGGGTTTGAAACGGTTGAGACCGGGGACATGTGTCTTTCCCCTGACCTTGACACGGTCTTTGTTGAGCCTTTTGCCGAACAACCGACTCTGTCATGTTTCGCCGACATCCGGAACCCGACTACGGGCAAACCATACGAGCGGGACCCGCGGGAGATTCTCGGGCGGGCGTTGAAGCTTGCCCGCAAGAGGATGCGCTGCGATGAGGTGATGTTTCTGCCTGAGTTCGAGTTCTATCTCTTTGACAAGGTTGAGTACTATTCGGACAAGAGCACGGTTTATTACCGGTTGGAAAGCCGGGAGCTGACAAGAGACGATAAGAGCGGGTACATTCTGGTTGATTCCGGGTATCATGCTGCGCCGCCTTTTGACCGGAGCACGGACTTGCGGTCCAGAATCTGCCGGATTTGCGCGGAGTGCGGGATGCCGATGAAATATCACCATCACGAAGGCGGCCGGTTTTCCCACGTTGAGTTGGAGCCTGAGTTCAGGCCCGGACTTGCCGCAGCCGACGGGGTGATTCTTGGCAAGTATATTATCAAGAACGCAGCCCTGGCTGACGGCCGGACCGCCACTTTCATGCCCAAACCGATTCTCGGAGAGCCGGGTTCGGGTATGCACTTTCACCAGTATGCCGCGCGCAAGGGAGTCTCGCTTTTCGGCGACCGGCGCAGTCCGGCAAAGCTGTCCAGGCTTGCCCGCTACTACATCGGCGGGATTCTTGAGCACGCGCGTTCGCTGTGTGCGTTCACCAATCCGAGCACCAATTCCTTCAAGCGGCTGACACCGGGATACGAAGCGCCGACTCTGGCGTTTTTCTCAATCGGGAACCGGGCTGCGGCAATCCGGATTCCAGGCTATGTTCTGGATGTGAACAGGACGGAGATGGAATACCGGATTCCGGACGGGACCTGCAATCCTTATCTGGCGATGGCCGCAATGGTGCTGGCCGGAGTGGACGGGGTTGTGCGCAAGATTGACCCGGGAATGCCGTTCAAAGGGAATCTCAAGGATGCGAAGAGGAAGTTCGGCTCCCGGACGTTGCCTCGAATCCTGCCGGATGCGCTGGCAGCTTTGAACAAGGATGGCGGATACTTGCGCCAGGATGATGTGTTTACCGAGGGGTTGCTCGATTTCTGGCACAAGTACAAGCAGGCCGAAGCCGAGTCGGTAATGCTGCGGCCTCATCCCTGGGAATACAATCTCTACTATGGCTGCTAGAGCGGGAAATTTACCACAAAGGCACAAAGAAATGAAAGCTCAAAGTCCGAAATCCAAATGCCAAATAAAGCCCTGATGCCAAATGATATGATGATGACTGCGACAGGCACCCTCACCCTATCCCTCTCCCTGAGGGAGAGGGTGTCGGAGTGGTGAAACACGAAGGGTGTGAAACCGACATCTGACTCAAGTCCGGAAGCCGGAACCCGGAGCAAGGTGGAGAACTTTGAGCAGTTATTGGCTGGGGCTCAGGCGCGGAGCGCGAAACGGTGCGTTGTGGCGTGTGCTGATGACTGCGCTACGATTGAAGCGCTGGCTGAAGCGCAGCGCAAGGGCATTGCCGAAGGTGTGCTCTACGGTGATGAGCAGCGCATCAGCACCATTTGTGAAAGCCTGAAGGTTGAGAAAGGTCGGTTTGTGGTTCACAACATCTCTTCGGCCCGGGAAGCGGTGGCGGCAGCGGTCAAGGATGTGGCGGTTCATGGCGATTTCCTGATGAAAGGTCAGGTGGACACCGCGGTGTTCTTGCACGAAGTGCTGGATGAGAGTTCTGGATTGCGCGGGGAGCGGATTCTGAGCCATGTGGCTTTGCTTGAGCTGCCCAGCTATCACAAGGTGCTGTCGATTACTGACGGCGGCATCAATGCTGAGCTGGACCTGCGGCGGAAGATTGACATTGTTCGCAATGCGGTGGAGCTGGCCCGGCTGTTGGGTAATAAGAAGCCCAGAGTAGCCCTGCTTTCCTCAGTGGAGAGGATAAAGCTGAAGATTGCCGAGACCCTGGACTGGGCGGTCATCGCCCGGATGGGTGAGCAGGGCGAGTTCGGTGATACGGTTGTCGAAGGGCCCCTGGCAGTGGACGTGGCCTTTTCGCCCGAATCAGCCCGGACAAAACGGGTGGCGAGTCAGGTGTCGGGTGAAGTTGACATTCTGGTTGTGCCGACCATGGCGACCGGCAACATCCTGGCCAAGGGGCTGCAATACCTGGGCGGTGCGAAAGCCTGCGGAATCATCATGGGCGCACGCAAGCCGATAGTGATGCTGTCGCGGGCCGATACTCCGGAAACCAAGCTCTATTCTCTGGCATTGGGGAATCTTGCATCATGAGAAAGAATGAACCATAGATGAACACAGAGCAAAATCAAAGTGCAAAGTGAAAATTGAAAAATGCAAAAGGAGAAAAGTGAAGGGGAATGGAGTGCCATGAATATGAAAAGAGAAGAAATAAGAACTGAAAAGGCACCGAAGCCTATCGGCCCATACAGCCAGGCGGTCAAATTCGGTAATCTGGTTTTCACGTCCGGGCAGATAGCCGTCAACCCGGATACCGGGGAGATGGTCAAGACTGGAATCGAAGAGGAGACCGAGCAGGTTTTCCAGAACCTGGCACAGGTCCTTGAGGCGGCAGGCACGAGTCTGGACCGGGCGGTCAAGGTCATGGTGTTCCTGACCGACCTTGGGGATTTCGGCCGGGTGAACCAGGTTTATGCCCGCTATTTCCAGGAGCCGTTTCCAGCCCGGTCATGCGTTCAGGTCGCGGCTTTGCCCAAAGGCGCGCACGTTGAGATTGAAGTTGTCGCGGAAAGCTAGCACAGTCATTGCGCTGCTGGCGCTGGCTGTGTTGAGCCGGACCGCGGCAACCTCGGCCCAGGGCGTCGAGGCGATTCGGGAAGCAATCGATGTCTGCTACCGCCAGGAATACGACAGGGCCTGGAGCCTGGTTGAGCCGGTGCGGAGTGCGGATACGACCGACCCGGCACCGGTCTACTGGCAGGCTGCCTTGGTCCAGTTACTGGCCTATGACACCGGAGACCCGGCTTTGGTTGACTCATTCCACCGGCTGAGTGACAAGGCCGAAGCGCTCTGCCAACTCAGACTGCGAAAGAGCAAGAGTGACACTTCCGCATACTTCTATCTGGGAATGACCCGGCTCAACCGGGCCAACAGCTTTGCCTGGGAGCAGAAGAGGACGGCTGCGGCCCGCACCATGCTCAAAGTGACCACTCCGCTTCGGACTGCGCTCAAGCTTGAGCCCGGACTTGCTGACGCTCATTTCGGGCTCGGGATGGTGGAGTATTTCCGGGCTGTGGGTGATGCGTATCTGCTGGGTCTGGGAATCCTCGGGTCGAAGAAGCGAGCGTTCGAATGGGTGGAGCGGGCTGTTGCTGATTCAGGCCTGTTTCAGCCTTCAGCCTGGTTTTCGCTTGCCTGGATGTTGGGCCAGAGCCAGCATTATGACGAAGCTCTGAAGGAGTGCGACCGGCTGCTGGTCCGGTATCCTGGCAACCGGACCGTAATCAGGACGATGCGGGACATCTGCTACGACAAAGGCGACTATGCTGAGGTCCTGGCAATCGGCCGGGAGATGGAACAGAGCATCCTTGCTTCGTTCCCAGAGAACAAGTATTACCTGTCCGAGAACTGGTTGAAAACGGCAAAGGCCTGGGACCGGCTTGGGCGGGCTGACAGTGCACTTGCTCTGACCGGGCGCATTATTGACTGGGAGCAGCACCAGGACCAGGTTCCGTGGTTGAAAAACTATGTCCGAGAGGCAAAGGAACTGCGGAGTCGCCTGATGCGATGAGCACAAGCGCGGTCGTTCTGGGGATAGGCAACCGGATGCGAGGGGATGATGCGGTCGGCAGCCTGGTGACAGACCAGTTGTCCGGAATTCAAGGCGCGCAGGTCATTGACGCTGAAACCGCACCGGAGAATCATATCGAGCCGATTGTCCGGCTCAAGCCGGAAAGGGTACTGATTGTTGATGCCTGTGATTTCGGCGGCCGTCCGGGTGAATTCCGGTTGTTTGACCGGAATGAGATTGGCCGGCTGGCAGGCGGAATCGTATCAACCCATACCCTGCCCCTTAGTATGACTGTGGAGTTGCTCGAGAAGCGGGTTCGGGCCGAAATCCGGCTCCTCGGGGTTCAGCCGGCCAGGGTAGAGTTTGGTGAAACCCTGTCCGAGCCTGTTGCCCGGGCCTTGCCTGAGCTTGCGGCTTTTATCCGGCAGTGGGTGGATGCTGCAGCAGCATCTTAACGCTTGGCCGGACGAAACCCCAGGGTATGAAGTTTGGATGCGCCCCGGCGCTTGATAGCGTTGCGTGCATCCAGAAGCAGTTTGCTTTCCTTGAGAATCATCCGGTAGTCAAAGCAGGTGTGGTCGGTCAGGACTACCACGCAGTCGGCCCGGCGCAGCGCGGCTCTGGTCAATGGAACGGACTTGAACTTCCGGCTGTTGATTTTCAGTTCCGGCACAAAGGGGTCGTGGTACTCAATCCTGCGCACTTTGTCCAGGAGGATTTCCATTACCTTGATTGCCGGTGAATTGCGGATGTCTTCAACATCCTTCTTGAATGCGGCCCCGAGCAGAAGCAGCCGTGCCCTGGCACAGGGAATTCCGTTTGTGCCGAGCACTTCGAGCAACCGGTCGGTAACCCGGTAGGGCATGCTTTCGTTGGTTTCAGCAGCCAGTTCGATGAAGTTCAGATGGAAGTCGTATTCCCGGGCTTTCCAGGACAGATAGTACGGGTCAATCAGAATGCAGTGGCCGCCGATGCCGGGCCCGGGATAGAAAGGCATGAACCCGAAGGGCTTGGTTGATGCGGCTGCGACAACCTCCCAGATGTCGAGATTGCCCATTCGCTCGCACATCTGGGCCAGTTCATTGACCAGTGCGATATTAACGCTACGGAAGATGTTCTCAAGGAGCTTGGACATTTCGGCCACGCGCGGCGAAGAAACCGGGAATACCTTCTCGACAAACTGGGAGAAGAACAGCTCGGTGAGCCGGGTGCAGGACTTGGTAACGCCGCCGACAACTACCGGGGTCGTGCTGGTGGTGAATTTCTTGTTACCCGGGTCAATCCTCTCCGGAACAAAGGAGAGGTGGAAATCCTTACCCGCTTTCAGGCCGCTCTTTTCCAAGAGGGGCTGCAGGACTTTTTCAGTGGTTTCCGGATAGGTGGTGCTTCTGAGGATTACGAGCCGGCCCGGTTTCAGATACCGGGCCACAGCCCGGCCTGATTCTTCGATATAAGAGACGTCCGGGTCTTTGGTCGGGGTGAACGGAGTGGGCACGCAGATTATGATGATATCGCAGCGGCCGCACACCCGGTAGTCGGTTGTGGCATCCAGCATGTGGTCGTCAACAACCGCGGCGATGTCCTGTGCCCGAACATCTTCGATAAAGCTCTTGCCGTGCCGGATTGCGTTGACTTTCTTCGAGTCAACGTCAATCCCGACCGTATGGTATCCGGCGCGGGCAATCTCAACGCAGAGCGGAAGTCCGACATACCCGATGCCGACAACGGCAACCCGTGCTTTATGTTCGAGGATTTTGTTTGCTAGGTCCATATGCCTTCCTTTCACCAGTTTGTCCGGTCCAAGCTTCTGTACTGCACCGCTTCGGTGATATGAGGGGACTCAATTATATCCGAATTCTCGAGGTCTGCAATAGTGCGGGCGACTTTGAGAACCCGGTGATAAGCCCGGGCCGACAATCCCAGACGCTCAATCGCCGCACGCAGGAACGTTTCACTTTCCGGTGTGACCTGGCAGTAGCGCTTAATCTGGCGCGGCCCCATCTGACAATTGGCACGAATCCGGCGGCTGGCAGAGAAACGTTTCTGTTGCTTGTTCCGGGCCCGGGCCACCCGGTCGGCAACAGTGCGTGAGTTCTCACCCGCGGTTTTCGAGGTCATTTCTCTGTACTTCAATGCCGGGACCTCAACGTGGAGGTCAATGCGGTCAAGCAAGGGTCCGGATATCCGGCTCCGGTATCGCCGAATCTTATGCGGAGTGCAGGTGCAAGTGTGGCGCGGGTCTCCGAAAAACCCGCACGGGCAGGGGTTCATGGCGCAGACGAACATGAACCGGGCCGGAAAGGTCAGGGTTGATCTGGCCCGGCCGATTGTCACGTCGCCGTCTTCCAGAGGCTGACGTAATGCCTCAAGAACATCGCGCCTGAATTCGGGAAGCTCGTCAAGAAACAGAACTCCGTTGTGGGCCAGCGATACTTCTCCCGGACGCGGGAATGTGCCGCCGCCGATTATTCCGGCTGCAGAAACGTTGTGGTGAGGGGAACGGAACGGCCTTGTCGCAACCAGGGGCCGGTCCGGAGAAAGCGTGCCGACAACGCTGTGGATTTTCGTGGCTTCAAGCGCTTCTTCCAGGGTAAACGGCGGCAGGATTGTGGCCAGCCTGCGGGCGAGCATCGTTTTGCCGCTGCCGGGCGGGCCGATCATCAGGATATTATGGCCACCTGCGGCCGCCACTTCCAGGGCCCTTTTGGCGTGCTCGTGCCCCTGGACATCGTTCAGGTCAACCTGGTGGACACGGGCTTTGTCGAAGAGCCGGGAGATGTCCACCCGGCACCGCTCGAGCTTTACTTCGCCTTTCAGAAAGCGCACAGTCTGGGTAAGGGAAGAAAGGCCATAGACCGGCATGTCCTCGACCATTGCGGCCTCGGTGGCATTCTGGGTCGGCAGGATAAGCCCGCGCAAGCCGGCTTCCCGGGCCGCCAGAGCCATTGAGACCGCGCCTTTGACCGGCCGGAGCGTGCCGTCAAGTGAGAGTTCACCCAGAAATGCGTAGTTATGGCAGGCGGCCGGGCTTAAGCTCCCGAATGCGGCGAGAATCCCGACTGCGACCGGCAGGTCAAAAGCGGCCCCTTCTTTCTTGATGTCGGCCGGCGCCAGGTTCACAGTGATGCGACGGTTCGGGAATGAAAACCCGGAGTTCTTAATTGCGGCCTGAACCCGGTGCTGAGATTCCTTGACCGCGAGGTCGGGCAGCCCGACGATGGTGAATGCCGGCAGCCCGGCGGAGATGTCAATCTCCACTGAGACTATGAAGGCATCAACTCCGAATACCGATGTTGACAGCACTTTGGCGAGCACTAGAAAGCCCCGATAATGTGCTCGATAGCGGGCGGTCCAGAGCTCAGCATGATGCTGAGCACATCGAATCGCACGTTGCAGGATTCCAGTCCGTGGCTGATAAGGTATCCCTGGGCAAGCCGGCGCAGCCGGTGCTGCTTCCGGGGCCGGACCGCCTCGGCTGGAATTCCGAACCGGTCTTGCGTGCGGGTCTTCACCTCAACAAACACGACCGTTCCCTGGTCCTGACATACCAGGTCGATTTCACCAAGCCGGGACCGGTAGTTGCGCTCAAGAATCCGGTATCCCTTTTCTGCAAGCAGATTGCGCGCCAGCTTTTCTCCTTTCCTGCCGACCGCTTTCGGGTTCATCGGTTCGCACCGGCAAGGCAGCGCCGGACCGGCGCGAAAGTGCGGCGATGGACCGGGGATGCTCCCATTTCTTCAAGGGCCTTGATGTGTTTCTTGGTCGGGTAGCCTTTGTGTCCGGCAAATCCGTATCCTGGATAGCGTGTGTCAAGCCGCCGCATCAGGCGGTCGCGATGCACCTTGGCAAGGATTGAAGCGCAGGCGATTGAAAAGGAACGCTGGTCTCCACCCGGAATGCCGGTGCACGGCAGATCCAGGTCAGGTATCTGCCAGCCGTCAGCAAGAACCAGGCCGGGACGGACTGCCAATTTGCCAATCGCCTGGCGCATCGCCCGATATGTCGCCTGAAGTATGTTGTGCCGGTCAATCGCGCAAGGGCTGGCTGTGCCGGTTGCCCAGCTCAGCGCCCTTTTTCTTATCGTCCGATTCAGTTTCTCCCGGCGGGCCGGGGACAGCTTCTTGGAATCGTCGACTCCGGGTATTTTGCATCGAGGAGGCATGATAACCGCTGCGGCCACCACTGGTCCGGCTAGAGCCCCCCTTCCGGCTTCATCCACCCCGCAAAGCGGAGTCCTACGTTTTCTCAGGCTTCGGTCGAGGTTTTCTTTCAACCCTTTTTTCTTTCAACTGGGCGCTGCGGCCCTTTCTGCTCCGCAGATAGTACAGCTTGGACCTGCGTACCTTGCTGTGACGCTTCACTTCAACACCGGTGATTGAGGGTGACTTGAAAGGGAATATCCGTTCGATGCCGATGCCGCGACTCACTTTCCGGACTGTGAAAGTCTTACTGTCGCCGGCCCCGCGAAGCTTTATCACGGTTCCCTGAAAGGTCTGGGTTCGTTCCTTCTCTCCCTCAATTATCAGCAAGTGGACCGCGACTATATCGCCCGGTCCCAGCGGCGGGATGTCTGCCGGTTTCAGCTCGCGTTTTTTCTCTTTAGTTTTCTCTTTCTTCTTTGCCATTTGCGGACTCCTTTCCGAGTTCAGCCAGGAGAGACTTGCGTTCGTTTTCAGTCAGGACTTCGTTGCGCAGCAGGTCAGGCCGGCGCCGGGCGGTCAGAAGCAGAGCCTGGTTCCTGCGCCAACCGGCGATTGAGGCATGGTCCCCGGACACCAGCACTTCGGGAACTGATATGCCGCGGAACACCCTGGGCCGGGTGTAGTAAGGCGCGTCCAGGATACTGGGAGAAAAGGAGTCGGTGGCGACCGACTGCTCGTGCTCGACCGCACCGGGCAGCAGCCGGGCCACCGATTCCACAATCGCCAGTGCGGCCGCTTCACCGCCGGAAATGATGTAATCGCCGAGCGACACCTCATCATCGGCAAGAACGGTTCGCACCCGTTCGTCAACGCCCTTGTACCGGCCGCAGATAAGCACCAGGTGCTCGAGCCGGCTGAATTCGCGGGCCACCGACTGATTGAACAGGCGTCCCTGGGGCGTGAGCAGAACCACGTGCGAATTCTCCTGCCGGACGCTTTCTACGGCCTGGCAAACCGGTTCCGGCTTGAGCACCATGCCCGAGCCGCCGCCGAACGGGTAGTCATCAACCGTGCGATGGGGGTCATCGGTGAAGTCGCGCGGATTGATTACCTCGATTTCCAGAATTCCTTTCTGCTGAACGATGCGGGTCGGCCCGCATTCAAAAGGCCCGTTGAAATAGTCCGGGAACAGCGAGACTATGTGAACCTGCATCGTTACGGCGGTCAGCGGTCAGTTATCGGCTGTCAGCCGTTGCTATTCCAGAATCTCCAGTTGCGCTCGTTTGCCGATTTTCATCGCGGCTGCGGTGATGATTGAGCGAATCGCCTTGGCGGTTCTGCCTTCTTTGCCGATGACTTTGCCAAGGTCGCCCTGCCCCACGCGCAGTTCATAGATCAGGGTCTTCTCGCCCGCGATTTCCTTCACTTCTACTTTGTCGGGCTGGTCCACAAGGGCCTGTGCGATGTATATTACCAGATCTTTCATCCTATCCTCCTTGTGCCGTCAGATGACACGTTCATGAGATTCATTCGTTGGATGGTTCGGTCGGTGTTGTGTCAGCAGGCTCCGGAGCTTCTTCGGGCTCAGGGGCGCCGGCCAGTAGCTCCGGTTCTACCGGAGTCTCGGTCGGAACCGGAGTCTCAGCCGCAGGTTCCTCGGCCGGAGTTTCCTGCGTCTCAGTTACAGCCTCGGGCTGTTCTGGAGCCGGTTGCTGTTCTCTTGCGTAACGTCTGATAAGCTTCCGGGCGGTGTCGGTGGGTTGAGCACCCTTAGACAGCCAGTATTCCACTCGTTCCAGATTGACATTCAGGACCTTGGAGCGCGGGTTGTAGTGGCCGAGTGCTTCAAGATACTCGCCATCGCGGGGCCGGCGTGATTCGATTGCGACGATTCTGAACGACGGCTGATGCCGCATTCCCATTTTCTTAAGTCGTATTTTTACCAAATTCTATCTCCTTTTCTAGGTGACAAACGATACCGAAACCGCAGGGATTGTCAATACCCGGCTTGAGCCCGAAAAACCGATATAGAATTGGCCACGAAGGCAGGATGCCGCTACGCGGCAGACTTCGAAATGAAAAGGAATCTCCATTCTCATCCGGCCCGGCGCAAAGCGCCGTCCAATCCACGAAAGATGAACCGACCCACCCAGAACTGGCAAGGGTGACACCCTTGCGCTGCGCAGGGTGTCACCCTATCTCCGTTTCGTGTTCTTCGTGTCTTCGTGGCTCTATTTCGGTTCTTGGAACAGGTAGAAACCTGAGTCTCAGTTGATTGTCATCCAGAGATGAACAGTTGAGGAAACCGTTCTGGAGATTGCCGGACAGGAATAGTGGACTGGAAAACCGGCCAGGAAGCCGGGTATGGTGCCAGGACAGGGGCTGTCACAAGGACATGGCAGGATGCCCGGCCCAGAGGGGGCCGAGGCACCTGCAGAGTCACCTGGGGAAGTACCTGGGGAGGAGCTCGGGGAATCATGGGCCAGGGCTTGTGCAGAGTGGCGGGCCAGATGACCGGGCAGGGAACCGACCAGAGCACAGTCAAGGTGGTTGAGCAAGTGGCGTGGGAAAGTACACGCCTGAGGACGGTATAAGAGGCCTTTCAGGGAGTTCGGGAAATGACCTTCCCAAGACCCGAGGAGGTGACCTTCTGAATGACCAGGGAGAGCACGAGGGGGACGACCCCCAGGTATCATTTTTCGGGCGGCTTTTCTGCCCCTAAGTGCGCAACTTACGGTATATTTAGCCTTACTGGCCGCTTATCGGCCACTTGGGCATCCAGCATGGACTCATTAGACGATATTGTAAAATGGACAGAGGCAAAATTCTGCAATGGAATACCTTGAAGACCGGTCTCAGGTACGACCGGGTGAACGTCCCGGACGACTTCCGGCTTCATGATTATGTCGTTAGCTCATCAGAAGCCGGTAGCCCCCGTGGTCGGTGGAATTTCGTAAGTGCTTGATACATTTGCACAAACGGCGACTGTATGTGAAAGGCATAGAAGCCAC